>SLEY01000493.1 GCA_007124535.1 Planctomycetaceae bacterium | reverse complement strand
TGTTGTTCGGAGCATTCTCGCTCATAAGCAACTCTCTGGCTCGCTCAAGTTTTCGGGATGGGGCTCGCATGGGTTGGGCCGCAGGGTTTGTTTCAGGTTGGATACCATTGGTAAACAATGGTCTGCCAAGATGGCAACCCTACTGGCCCGTTTTTAACGCTTTTCTTCGCCCGCAATGTGCAGAGAGACGGCAAACACAAAAAGCGGCCGGTGAGCGGCTGGAGGTCACATACCTCGGACTAGCTGTCCAAAACCCCTCTGTTCATGGTACTGTTGTAACGGCTCGTTTCTGCATCATCGTCAGGGTTGGCGGGCGACTTGCAGAGGGGCGAACTGCGGGGTGAGGTGGCGGTTTGGACTGGGGGGTTTTTGGGGCAAGCGAATTTCGGGCAAGGGAATTTTGGAATTTTGTGGTGCTTGGGTGCGTGTGCCTGTATTCGTGTGCGGTCGTCTGCTCCCTGGATTTGTCCTTCCAGGAAGGATGTATGTTACAAAATTCATCCTTGGGAGAAGGACAAATGCGGGATCTCTTGCGACAGAACATTGTCGATTCCTTGGCCGCCATGCCACCCGAAATGACGCTTCGTGACGTTCGTGTACCCGCAGTTCGTGGCAAAGCGGTGGCGGTGATTGGCCCGCGTCGTGCCGGGAAGACGACGTTCCTGTGGCAGGTCGTCGCCGAGCGGTTGGCGGTTGGGAGAAGTTCGCTCGTCGCGTGCGGGATAGCGAACGGGTCGAGCTGTACCTTTCCGGGTCCTCGGCGCGACTGTTGAGCCGCGAAGTGGCGACCAGCATGCGCGGCCGCGCGATGGAGGCGCTGGTGCTGCCGTTCAGTTTCCGTGAATTCCTGCGGCATCGGGGAGTGGAACCGGTCGGTGGTACGAGCCGGCTCGGCAAATCGCGGCGATCCGAACTCGATGCCCAACTGCGCCGCTACTTATCCGAGGGCGGGTTTCCCGAGGCTCAAGGGATGGCAGATGCTTGACGGAAGCTCTCCCTGTTCCGAGCGTCGGGCGTCGTGTAGAATCGCGGGTTTTGCGGCCGCCGTTGCCAGGCATGCCCGTGCGTGCGGGTGCCGCGACGTTTTTCGAGGAGTCAGCGATGGGCTCGCCCCCCAAGAAGACCAAAAAGTCCGAGCCGCCCCCCGTGGCCGCCTCCGGCAGTTCGGACCATCGACTGCCGAAGAAGAAGGTCAAACGCAAGGACTACGAGCGGCATCTGGCCGCCCTGCATATCGAACTGGTCAAACTGCAGCACTGGGTCGTGGACCAGAAGAAGAAGGTGGTGATCGTCTGTGAAGGTCGCGACGCGGCTGGCAAAGGCGGCACGATCAAACGCATTACGGAATGTTTGAATCCGCGCATCTGCCGGGTTGCCGCCTTGCCCTCGCCCACCGAGCGGGAGCAGACTCAGTGGTATTTCCAGCGATACGTGGCGCATCTGCCCGCGGCGGGCGAGATCGTGATCTTCGATCGCAGCTGGTACAACCGGGCGGGGGTCGAGCGGGTGATGGGCTTCTGCACCGAAGAACAACTCCGCGAATTCCTCCGCTCCTGCCCCGAATTCGAACGGATGCTGGTCCGGGCCGGCATCCGGCTGATCAAGTACTGGTTCTCGGTGAGCAACGAGGAACAGGAACGCCGCTTCCAGCGGCGCATCGAGGATCCCACGCGGCGTTGGAAATTGAGCCCGATGGACCTGGAATCGCGGGAACGCTGGGTGGAGTACTCAAAGGCCAAGGACGAGATGTTCGCCGTGACGGACATCAAGCAGGCGCCCTGGTACGTGGTGCCTTCCGATTCGAAACGGGCCGCACGGTTGAACTGTATCCGTCATTTGCTCAGCCTGTTCGATTACGAGGATCTCACCCCGCCACCGCTGACCCTGCCGCCACGAAAGTCGGACAACAGCTACATTCGGCCACCACTGCACGACCAGACGATCATCCCGCAAGTTTACTAGGGACATCAATCCCGTGGGGGCCGTTGCGCTGCTTGAAACGCGATCGAACGCTGCTCGGCTTCCTTCCATTGCCCTTCGCGGGCCAGGGCGATGATCCGTTGGAATTCTTCGTATTCCGGTGTGGACATTTGGCCGGATTCGTGCCGTTCCTCGATGATCGCCTCGTTCTGGTCCAACCATTCCTCGTTTTCGGCCGAGAGGGCCGTGCGCAGCGCGGCGATCAGGCGCAGGTTTTCCGGCGCGGCTTGCGGCGGGCGACCGCATCCCAACAAGGCGGCTGCCAGCAGCAAAGCGACCGGCAGCCGGAAGGGTCCGTAAGCAGGTTTCATGTTCCGGTTTTCCTTTGTTTCCTGGACGGATTCTCAATAGTCGCCGACAAAGTCGCCCATCGCGATACTCGAGAGGGCAGCCCACGTCGGCTGATGGATGGTCTCGGCGATGAATCGGACGCTGCCGTCACCCAGCATGACATTGCAGCCGCCGGGATGCTCGGCGTACATCTGATCCGGGTGGGCGTTGGGATTGTTTGGCGGATGGATGATGGGCGGGTCCTCATCGCGATGCGGCCCGCTGTGCACGTTGACCAAGGTGGCGGCCGGTTCGCAGTCGGCCCAGGCGAATCGCGGCTGGGGGCAGACGACGGCGCCCGCGATCACGCCCGCCCAGGTCTTGTCGCTGAGCACCGGATGATGCTCGCCCAGGAATACGGTCTGGGACAGGCCGTCGAGGACATCAGAGAACCGTGTGCGGGCGTTGCGGTACAGCGGCCCATCCGCCACGCCGCTCAAATCATCCCGCGAATACTCCCAGGGCGCGGTTTGCCCGGCACTGGCCACGTAGTGCGAGCGGCCGAGGGTTCCCAGCGTCTGACCGCCGTCATCCACCGCTGTCAGGGGCTCGCGCGGACCGCTGGCGGATGGACAGAGGAACACGTTTACCTGCGTCCTCACCGCCTCCGCGTTCTCAGGATGCCAACTGGGCAGCGACATATCCATCGATTCCTGCAGCGCGGATTGCTCCAGGAACGGCAGCAGCAGGGCGCCCCAGGCCCAACCGGGGCCGGCATCGCGAGTTTCCGGGTCCGGAGCGCCGTGCACCCCGCCACCGCCAGGTTGAATGACATAGGAAGGGGGGAAACTACCGTGCGTGTCGTGATAATTGTGCATCGCCATACCCAGTTGCTTCAAATGATTCACGCACTGGGTCCGCCGCGCACTCTCGCGAGCCGCCTGGATCGCCGGCAGTAACAAGGCCACCAGGATGCCGATGATGGCGATCACCACCAGCAACTCCACCAGCGTGAACGCGTGAGATCGTCGTGCAGAAGACATTTCGTT
>SLEY01000434.1 GCA_007124535.1 Planctomycetaceae bacterium | reverse complement strand
CTATTACGAGTTTCCGGGGCGGCTGGGGTTGCTGCCGCATCCGGATCGCAACGAGTTCCGTTACTTTGGGGTCCAGCAGGATTCGCCGGAGCATTTTCGCATTTGGCGTGCGGAGAGTCGCCTGACGCCCGAGCTGACGCACCAGCATGGCCGGAAGGCGGCCGGATGGACCAGCGTCTATGATGCGTCGGGCGGGGTGCTGTTCGCCCTGGACGACATGGCGGATCGGGCCCCGAAGACGCTGGAAGTGCATGCCGCGGGCGGCGGCCGGGCTCGAGTCCTGATCTACCCGGACACCGCGCCCGCTTTCCCACCCCGACAGGACGATCCACCGGGACGCGTGTTCGGCGACTGGCACGACACGACGTGGCTCTTCTACGAAGGCGAACACCCGGAAGCTCGTCCCGACCGTCGGTGGGCGGAACGGCAAGGCGCCACGGAGCCGCGGATCGGGCAGCGTCCGGCAGGTCCGGACGACTTGTGGGATGCGAACCTTCAGGGGGCGCCGGCAGGTCCGGCGGAAGGCGGTCGCACGCCGCTGGTCCGCGGCGGGATCCCCCTGTCCCGCGGCGCGTTCTCGCCCGGCACGCCGGTGGCTCTGACCGGCCCCGGCGGCGCGGGCTTTCCCGTCCAAGTCCAACCACTGGCCTACTGGCCGGACGGCAGCGTCAAATGGCTGCATCTGGTGTTCCCGTTGGACGGAACGGTGACGGAGCCCGGCGATCGAAGCTCGACACTCGAGGCGGCCGAGGGAGCGGAACGTTTTCAAGTGACGTTGTGCGCGGAAGAACCGCGCGATTTCGTCTTGCACTACGGGAGCGGAATCCGGGCTGTGGAACCACCGGCGCCGGTGGTCGCGGAGGTGCTGGAGACCGCCGGGGAAACGGGCGAGCCGACTCGCATCCGCTTGGATACGGGGCGTTTGCAAGTGGAACTGGGCCGAGGCGAACACTGGATGCCGGCCGTCACACTGGACGGCCATCCGTTGTGGCCAGCGAATTCCGGCGGTCCCCCATCCGCGAATTCCGGCGGTCCCACCGCTTTTGTGGATTTCTTTCGGACGGGGGACACGCCTTATCACGCGCGCACCACGCATCCGGCGGGCCAGGCGGATCCGGGTCCGGTCGTGATGGAACAGCTGGAGGTCGAGGAAGCGGGTCCTTTGCGCGCCGTGATCCGTTTGCAGGGGCGGGCGCTCAGCCAGCAGCCCACGGACGTCATTCTCCGGGTGGAGGCGTATGCCGGTCAGTGCCGTCTTCGGCTGACCCACTCCGTCGAATTCACCCGTCACGATCCGCGCGATACCTTCCTGCAGGCGATGGGACTGCGCTGGCCCTTGGCCTTGGCGGACGAACCGTCGCGGGTCACCGTGGGAGGCGAAGACGAACCGTTCACCCAGTCGGCGGACCGGTCGCTGCTGTTGTACCAACCCAGTCCGATGCACTATCAGGTTTTTTCGGGTCAGGACGGCTGGCGGCGCGAGGTCCGGGCGGAGCGGCGCGCGCCCGGTTGGATCGGCGCGCGGGATGGTCGCCGCGGCATGATGTTGGCCATCCGCGATTTCTGGCAGAGTTTCCCTAAAGCCCTTTCCTACTCGCCCGAACGTGGGGAACTGACCGCCTGGCTCTGGCCGGCCAATGGCCCGCTGATGGACGTGCGGCGCTATTCCAACTGGCCGCACTTGGCTCAGGGCGAAAGCGTTGGCCGAGACAATCGCTGGGTGGAAACGCATTATTATGGCGGTCCGGGCGCCCCTCACGATCCGTTCGCCGGCACCTCACGCACCCACGAACTGCTGGTGGAATTTCACGCGGACCAACCGGAAGATGCGGTTCTGGAGGCGGTCCATGCCGATTTTCAGCGCCCGCCCCTGATCTATTCCGGACGGGATCGCTATCGCGAAACCCGGGTCACCCTCCCGTTGCCGGATTTCGACCGGTTCCCCAACATTTCGGAAAACCTGGACCACTTCACCGACTTCTGGCTCTTTCACCAGCGTTATTGGAATTGGTACGGGATGTGGGATTATGGCGATGTGCAGCATCGTTTCCGGGGCGGCGGGTACGGGTGGAAGGTCGCCCCGGACCGGTTGCGGGCCTATCTGGATACCCCGGAAGACGAGCGCCGCGAGTTTTCTGCTGGCCGTTTGATTCTGGACTATTTCCCGCAACAGGACTGGTTGTTCGACAACGGCCGCTGGGGCTGGACCAACACGGAAGGGCTTCCCGGTTTGTATTTCCAGCAGGAGTACCTGCGTACGGGGCGTCGCGATGTGTTCTTTGCCGGCGAAGCCTTGGCGCGGCATGCCCGCGATGTGGTCACCCGCCAGTCGGGACGTTTTTTCGGGCAAGGCACGCGGCATGGGGTCCAGCATTGGAGCGACGGGAACCATGAGGAACGCCAGACGACGTTTGCCGAGTACCGTTTGCATTACTACCTGACCGGCGAGGCGCGCAGCCGCGAGGTGATGGTCAAGTTGAGCGACTACTATGCCGACCTCCGCGGCCAGCCTCCCCGCCGGGCCGACCACAGCGGGCGGCTCTACGGGTTGTTCACCCGCTGGGAAATGACGGGCGATTCGGACTGGGAAGCACGGATCCGCCGATACGTACAGGCCATGATCGTGCCTGCCGGCTTCTGGAGTTACGCGGATTTCCGCCACGTGGATGAGCAGGGCCGCGCCCGGGTGCCGGAGGACGACGAAGGCATCAACTCGCGCAACATGTTCTTCCATAACTTCGGCGCCATGCACGGCGTCTTAGAATACTATCGCGCCACGAAAGAGGAAGCCTTGCGGGAGGCCCTGGTCCGCAGTGCCCGGGCCACCCTGCAACCCGGCGACCGCCTGCAGCACGGTTCCGCCTCGCTGGGGTTGCTGGCCGCCTTCGGCGCGCTTTACGCGGAGACCGACGACCGATTCGGCGAATTGATCCGGGCGGACATGTCCGACCCCGGCACCGGCTCTCGCGATGCCTTTCGCATGGTGCTGCCGGATCCGAAACACTGGACCGGCGATACGGCCCAGCTGTCCCGGCAGATTCCCTTGTGCTGGTTCTACATGGTCAATCTGCCGGTGATCATGGCGGCGGTGGAGGAGGAGCCGGAATTGGCCCCGCGGATTTGGGCTCGTTTCCACGAGGCCAACGCCCGCGAGCGGCCGGTGGAGAGTCGCGGGCCGTTCCATCCCCGCCCCAGTTGGCAGGACGAATACGATGCTCCCGAACTGTCCGAGTACTTCGAACCTTGGCGACCCGAGTGACGCGGGGAGCCGCTTTCCCACTCGGTTTGACATGCCCTGCGCTTT
>SLEY01000609.1 GCA_007124535.1 Planctomycetaceae bacterium | reverse complement strand
TGGTGTGTGCTGGAGTTTCCGGAACACGAACCGGTTCTGATTGTGGACGGTTCGCCGGACCAGCGTCATGCGTATTTTTTGGAGTCGGTCTTTCGGCCCGGCGGGCGGGTGGCGACGGGGATCGAGCCGCATGTCCGGACGCCGGCCTACTTGCGGGACGCCGCCCCGCAGGCGCTGGAAGATTATCGCGCGATCTTCCTGCTGGACGTCTCCCGGCTGGATGACCGGGCGGTGGAGAGTTTGGAAGCGTATGTGGCGGGGGGTGGCGGGGTCGCCTTCTTCGCCGGCCCCCAGGTGGATCCGTCCTATTACAGCCAGCGGCTCTACCGCGGCGGGACCGGATTGTTCCCCCTGCCGCTCGAGCGCGAGGATTTCCTGCCCATGGATGACGCGCGGCGGGCGCCGGATATCGAGGTCGCGGACCACCCGGTGTTCGAGGTGTTTTTGGACGAGCGGAATCCGTTCATCCGGCTGATTACGGTCGAAACCTACCTGCGGCCGTCGTTCGATTGGCGGCCGGACCCGGATTCGGGCGTGACGGTCGCCGCCTCCTTGCGCAACGGCATGCCGCTGGTGGTGGAACGCCGTTTCGGCGAGGGGCGGGTGGTCGCCTTTCTCACCGCCCTGGCCCCCGGCTGGAACAATTGGGGCAACGATCCCAGCTTCGTCGTCGTCGCCCTCCGGCTGCAGGCCCATCTGGCCGCCGGCCGCCGCGATTTCGATACGCGCCCCGTCGGCGCCCCGCTGACCGTCAGCCTGCCGGCAGACGCCTATCGCGAAGATCTGCAGTTCGTCGTGCCCGGCGAGACGGCGGACAGCCGCCAGGTGATCGATGCCTCGGCCAACCGACTGGAGAGCGATGCGAATTGGATGCAAGCGGGCATCGGAGCCAGCCTGTTGGACGACACGACCGACCGGAGCGGCGTCTACGAGGCCTGGACGGTCACTTCGGCAGGCCAGGCGGACGTGCAGCGTTTCGCCTTGAATGTCGATCCGGACGGCGGGGACCTGACGTTGGTCGAGCCCACCGAACTGGTCGCCGCCCTGGAACCCGTGCGTGCGGAGTACCGGGTGGCCCAACAGTATACCTACGAAGAGGCGGGCTTGGGACAGGGCCACCGCGGCCTGATGCTGCTGGTCCTGTTGGTCGGCCTGCTGCTTGGCGAGCAGGCGTTGGCCTATTCGGCCAGCTATCATCCGGCGCGTTGATTCAGAGGAACGGAGGAGGTACGCGGAATGCGGGGGCGGTCAGCCAGCGAGACGGTCGGCGAATTCTACCAGTTCGCCCGCGTCCAGGCGATGAGCGAGTGGTGGCACTGGTTGCTGCTGGTGCTGGTCTGCCTCGCCGCGCTGGCTTATGTGGTCACCGTCTACCGCCGCGATAGCGCCGAACTGTCGCGCAGTCTCCGCTGGCTGCTGGTCGGGTTGCGCTTGCTGGCTTTCGCCGGCGTGCTGTTCTATTTCTTCGATTTGGAGAAGCGTGCCGAGCGGCAGGTGGTCCAGAACTCGCGGGTGCTGCTGTTGGTGGACACCAGCCAGAGCATGGGCCTGGCCGATAGCGAGACGTCCGAAGGGGTCAGCAACACGACTCGGATCGAGCGGGTGGTGGCCCAATTGGGCGGCGGCCCGCTGGTCCGGGATCTGCGCGAGCGGCATGATGTGCTGGTCTATCGTTTCGACCAGGAGTCGCGTCCTTTCGAGGTGGCCCAGTTGCCGCAGTTTGCGACGGTGGACAAGGAAGCCAGCCTGGTGGCCGGCGAATTGGCCTTTCGCCGTTCGCTGCTCGTGTCGCGCCGCCTGGCCTGGGCGGGCGGCGCGTTGCTGTTCCTGGGCACGTTCCTGGTGCTGGTCCATCTGATCGTCGGGCGACCGCGGGCTCGGCCGGACCGCGAGGCGTGGTCGCTGCTGGGCGGTGTCCTGGCGCTGGCCGTGGGGGGCGTGGTCTTGGCGGTGGCTCATGTGCAGAGTCCGGAGATCCCGCTGCAGGCGGTGCTGGGAGTGCGGGAAGCCGTGTACCGGCCGGATGGGGCGGCGGAGGAGGATGCGGAGGAGGACGAAGCGGCGCAAGAAACGCTCGACTGGTCGGAAGCCTTGGCCGCCCGCGGTTTGAAGACGCGGATCGGCGACGCCCTGCGATATCTGGTGAATCGCGAGCGGGGAGGCCCGATCGCGGGGATCGTGCTGTTCAGTGACGGCCAGCAGAACGCGGGCACGGACCCGGCGGTGGCCACGGCGCTGGCACGGCGGGCGGAAATCCCCGTCTACACGGTCGGAATGGGTAGCGATCGGCGACCGCTGAATGTGCGTGTCGTGGACCTGGAGGCCCCGCAACGGGTCTACCCGGGCGACCGCTTTACCGTGACCGGGTACCTCCAGGCGACGAACTACAGCGGGCGAACGGTCGAGGTCCGCTTGACCTCCTTCCCGGCCGGAGCGGACGAAGATACCGGGGACGAATTGGTCGAGGCGGAGCAGCCGGTGGTCTTGGGAGAGGATGGCGAAATCGTCACGGTGCGATTCGAAGTCCAACCGGATCGCTCGGGTCGGCGGACCTATCGCTTGTTCGCCCAACCGCCGCCGCAGGACCATAACCCGCTGGATAACGTCAAGACCGCGAATGTCGAGGTGGTCGAGCGGCGGAACCGGGTGCTGCTGCTGGCCGGCGGCCCCACACGCGAGTACCGGTTCCTGCGGACGTTGCTGTATCGCGATCGCGACACGGTTCTGGACGTGCTGCTGCAGAGCGCCGGTCCGGGCTTCTCCCAGGATGCGGACAATCTGTTGGAGGACTTCCCCGCAGACCCCGAAGAACTGTTCGAATACGATGCGATCGTGGCATTCGATCCCGATTGGATGGCCCTGGACGGGTTGCAGATCCAGATGCTGGAACAGTGGGTGGCGGAGCAGGCGGGTGGTTTGATCGTGGTGGCGGGGCCGGTGCATACGCCTCAGTGGGCCGAGCGGCGGCGCGGCGATCCGCGATGGGACACGATCCGGGCGCTGTACCCGGTCGAGTTTTACACGAGCGGTTCTCCGGCCATGGGATTGGGCCGATTCGGTGGCGATACCGCCTGGCCGCTGGACTTCACTCGCGACGGGCTGGACGCCGAATTCCTCTGGCTGGAGGACGAACCGTTGGGCAGCGAAGCGGCCTGGGCCTCGTTCGGCGGCGTGTTCGGGTACTATGCGGTCAAGGATCCCAAGCCCGGGGCGCGGGTGTACAGCCGGTTTTCCGACCCCACCACGGCGATCGAAAACGCGCTGCCGATCTACCATGCCGCCCATTTCTACGGCGCCGGCCGGGTGTTCTTTCA
>SLEY01000068.1 GCA_007124535.1 Planctomycetaceae bacterium | reverse complement strand
TCTGGCCGGACTCGGCTGTCCCAACATGGCCCAAGTCCCCACGCTGGAAGGGCTAAAGATCGAGTTGATCGACAACGACGTGCTGATCCAGGGCCGAATCCCCCGCCGGTCCGTACCCACGCCGGATCCGCCGCGTCATCCGAGAGATCACCACCGGTGAGCGCGTTGCCCGCGCAAGTTGGATAATGCCCCCTACCGCGTGAAGTCGGTGGTTGCATCGAGAGTTGCCACGACGTCGACCGCGCAACGGTGAAGACGACGGCGCAGGGCGTGCAAAACATGCTGCTGGAGAAAAGGGACCTGAATACCATCGCGGCGATGCGGAACGGCTCCCGTTTGCCCGGAATTCTGGTTCGGTTTTTCGCCGTGCGCCGCATGCCATCGGCAGCCGACGCAAACAACCGGTGGATCCCCATGTCCACGTGGGTTGCGCCGCCACCAGCCCGCCCTGCGCGCTTCTGCCGGATGCGGCAGAAAAAATGCTGGCGGGATGCCGCAGGATCGGGACTTTCCGTCTGCGGTTCTCTGCGAATTGCCAGTAGTGCTTCAAGTCGCGGGCGGCGGCGCGCCCGCGGCGGGGCGGGTGATGGTTGATGTCACGGACAACAACCTGACGCAGGGCGTGGCCCCGGATGCCAACAACCCATTGGTCAATTCGGAACAACCCGACGATTTTGGATTCGTCGGCTGGTGGTATCAGACCAGCCCCAGCAATCCGACCGTCCCTCCCGGCACGGTCCAGGAGTCGGGTGCGACGACCGCCTTGGCCGACACGAAGTTCTCGCGACGGGACGGCGCCCGGCGGCCCAACCCGGGCGCTTGGGAGCAGGATGCCCTGGGCAATTGGCATCTGCTGGTCCATCCCGTTCGCCTGGCACCGCCGGGCAGCCCGTTCACCGCACGCGACCGCGATGTACGATTGCGAGTTGCAGCGGCCTCGGTTGATTCGTGTCACGACGGAGAATTTCCCCCACACGCTCAACCTCCGAACCGATCTGCTCCCGGTCGTTTGAGGTGCTTCCGTTCCCTATTTCGTGAGTCATGTAACGTCCATTGTGGTTTGGGGTCTTCGTGTTTGCGCAACACGAACACCGTATCGGAAATCTCGTCATTCAGTTCCAGCGGATGGTCGATTTCGTACCAGAAATCGTAGACGTCGCACAATTCCAGGGAGGGGACGCGGGCCAGCAGACGGCGGAACTGGCGGGCGGTGTACATGCGGAAGGCGAAATCGTGCCGCAATCGCAGCACCCGTTCCCCGCTCCGTACCAGTAAACAGACGCGTAACGTTTCGATCCGCCGCCGGCGATCGGTATCCAGGACCCGCAAGGTCACGGTCACGCGGGTGCGCCCGCGCGTTTCCGTCCAGCGTTCCGTGCATTCGTCCGATGCGTCGGGCGGCAGGAGATGGAAGCCCAGCAGGTACAGGCCGCCCGGGCGGAGGGAATCGGCGACACATTGCAGATGCTGGCGAGCGGCTTGTTCCGTCAGCAGGTGGCGGAAGCTGTCGAAGGTGCTGTAAGCGGCATCGGCGGGCGAATCCAACCGAAAATCGGCCATGTCCGCGTGGAACACCGTCGCCTGCAGCCCGCGGCGGGCCAAGCGGCGGCGCAGGTAGCGGAGCGAGGGTTGGCTGAGATCGAAGCCGCTGACCTGATAACCCCGGGCGGCCAGTTCGGTGACCAGTCGCCCCGTGCCGCAGGCCGGTTCCAGCAGATGGCGGGTTTCGGCCGAGCCGTACTTGCGGCACGCCGCTTCGATGAAATCCGCCTCGGCGGGCGTTTCCGAGCGGAAGGCCAGATCGTAGTACTGCGGATAATCGTACCAGTCGGCCTGCAATACTGCTCCCTTGCCCATCCCGACCGTTCCTTTCATGCCTCCGGCTGCGAACGGATGATCTCCGTCCAATCGTACACGCCCACGGTCCGTTCGCCCGGCTCGACCAGCAAGAACTCCTCGGGGTGCCAATCGCCGTCCAGCAACCGCCGGATCAGGGTCAGGCTGCCCTCGGCCCGCAGGCAGGTTTTGCCTTGTTGCGACGCGCGCTCGCGAAAACAGGCCTCGCAGCCTTCCCAAGTCGTCTCGGGCACATGGATGAAGACCAATTGCGAATCTTCCGGCGAGTCGCCGGCGCCGTGCAGGCTCTCCCAAATGTACCGCGCGTTGTCCTCGCCATATTGTTCCACCAGAGCGGCGAACTGGTCACCCTCGCGGATCTGCAAACCGCCCTCCTCGGTGCGAACGAAGTAGTTGCCCCGCTCCCAATAGCCCACCGATCCGAACGGCCGGCTGGGATGGTCGCCAAAAACCTCCTGAAAACGCTGCCGAGAACCCAACAGGATCGTCGCACAATCGTGGGCCCGAGGCAGCACCAACGGGGTCCGGCGCGCTTGCAACCCCACCGCCGCGTTGCCGCATAGCCCGTACAACAGACAAATCGCGTCATACGTCTTTGGCGACGCCTCCGCCGCGTCGATCCGAGACTGCAAGGACGCACGCAATCGGTCCGGCTGAACATGCTCGCCTAATTCCAGAAACTCGGGATCGATCCGGTGCGGCGATCGGGCAACGCACCAACATGCTTCGCGCAGGAAAACGTTGCAGCAAATCAGTTTCAGTGATTTCGAGGGGGGTTCGATATTGTTCATCGGTGGGGATAACGGTCGAATCGGAAGGTGGAATACGGGGGGGAGCCAACCCCGAGTCGGCTTTCGATGGGCACTGGGCAACTCAAACACGCGTTACGAGTACCTGCCACGCATATTCTAGTGCCCGGAGCATCCCGCGAGAGCCGTTCGAGCAAGCTTTCCTGCCGGCGGAACGGGCACCGTCCGTCTGGGCGACAATCGCAGCCGACCCGGGGGTGTCCCATTTGTGCTTGTCAAGACGCGGCGACCTACTGGAACCAGGGGGGTGCGATTATTCAGGGCTCAGAGGTTTCGTCCTTTCATGACGGTCGTTTCACCGCACGCCCAGCCCTTCGTCTTCCTTCAGCATCTTGGCCACGTCCTTGGCCGCCGGATCCTGCCGCTGGTTGCGGAGCCAACCAATCCATTCGGCCGAGGGGTGGCCGTAGGGGCGGAATTTCTCGAATTCGCCCCGTTCTTCCTGGTACAGCACCGCGCGATGGATGCCGATGCGCCCGGCATCCGGGCTGTCCATCAGATTCGCCGAATCCGTGACACTCATCTGAAACAGGACACGCCAGGCCAGATCGTGGAGCGTTTGCCGATCCAGCCAACGGCTCAGATTGGCGTAATTGTCGCACCAGATCAGGGAGTGGATCCCCAGACGCGGGCCCTCCCGGAGGATCG
>SLEY01000647.1 GCA_007124535.1 Planctomycetaceae bacterium | reverse complement strand
CGTCCACGAAGCTCATTTGCGGCCAGATCCCAAACACCGCGTCCAGGAAGTGCGGCTCCGGATTGTGGGGAACTATCCCATGGTGCTTGTGGAGACGAAGTTGGATTCGATGTCACGGGTTCACCATCGTGCAGGATGCGGACCTGGAGTACGATCCGGAATGTGCTTTGCACGGAAGAGTTCTGCCCCGGATTTTTCCGTACGCGAGAAAAGGATGCAAACCATGATCGGAAATGTGAGAACCGTCTTAATCGGTACTTTGACGTTCCTCTGCGTACCATGCACGGTGAGTTCTTCCGAATACGATGTCGACCCGGACGTGGCGGAGATGATGTCGGTCTTCGTTGCGGCCATCCATCAGTGGCGGGACGCCGTGGAATTTTGTTGCACCTTCACGTATCGTCAGGCATGGGTAGCGTCTCGCGAGGATGCCGAAGATGCATTGGCTGGGCGTTGGCCGGAGGACGAAGAGCGTACAACCGGAGTCCACCACAAGCAAGGGGATCGCGTGCGTCTGCGGTGGGACAGGGGGCGACCGCCCGTCGCAACGGATGTCGCTGGAGGCGGAGTCGTATTTTCGGAAGTGTCGTTCGATGAAGTATCCGTGGGGCCCCTGATGCTCGCGCACCGCAAACGCTATGGAGTGCAACGCGATGTGATCTGGGTCACGCCGCGCCCCGATCGTCCCGATGCCATGTATCGGGCGGGCCCAACGGATGGGAGTGGAGTTCACCTGACGCCTTTTGGGGCCGGCGGTGGGCGGGGTGGAATCATGTCGCCACTGGAATACCTTCCGAAACGAATTCGAGATCGCGGAGGACGATTTCGCTGCCGCGTTCGCCGGGAGGATCCCGACCGTGTCCTATTCCACATGGAGGGCGCATGGACAAACGGAGAGATGGAGCACCAGCGGAGCGTTCGCGTCACCTTCTGGACCCGACCGGCGTTGCCGGTAATCGAACGAGTTGATATGTTGACCCGGTTCGGCGATGACGCACCAACGGAGTATACGTTACTGCTTAGCGACTTCGTGGAATGCGGTGGCGGGATGATGGCGCGTCGTATCGGGGGCGTATCGGGGCCGTATCCCCCTCCCGCGAACGCGCCCGAGGGCCAACCGCACGATAAACCGTGGCTGGCCAGAGAATGGGTTTCCCGTGATTTGGGCGAACGCGACCCGCAACCCGACGATTTCGTCGTATCGGTTCCGGCCGATGTGGAGGTTCGAGGGCTTCGGTCTCGGCCGCCACGCGGAGAACCGCTTACCATCGACCTCTCCCAGCTGACACTGGACGATCTGGACCAAGGGGGAAGTTTCGTAGCAGAGGCGCGCTCGCAGAGCGGGACGAGAGGCAGGGTGCTCAGCATGCTTTTGGCAACGGGACTGCTTGTCATCGTCGTCTTCGTCTGTACCCGCCAGCTCGCTGCACGACGCTTTTCGGGCCGCTAACGGCCGTCCCGCGACGAAGCAGTGAACGATGTTACCACGTTCGCGCAATTAGGATCACTCGAGATGATGTCGGGACCACACATGCGTTGCACCTCGTGCCCAACACCATCGGCGGCGCAACGTCAGGACACAGGGGTGCTCAGCGCGGTGGGGAATCGTTGTGGCGCTGTCCGATGGCGCCTCGGCATCCTGCTGATGGTGCACACGGCGCTGTTGGGCTTCAGCGCTCTGCTGCACGGGCCGGTGCGAGGCGAATGGGGGCATCTGCCGGCGGGCATCGGCCATTGGCAGCTGGGCCAGTTCGAGGTTCTTGCGGCCCTGGTCTGGTCGGCGGGCAGCAGCCTTCGCCACGATCCGCACAACCTGTCCTATTTCAACGAGCTTGTCGGCGGTCCACGGCAGGGGCACCACCACCTGCTGGACAGCAACATCGACTGGGGCCAGGACTTGCTGCCGCTGAAGCGATGGCTGGATCGTCATCCCGAAGTTCAGCCGATCGCCGTGGCGCATTCGTTCCCGCAATGGATGACCGACGCGGCGGATGTGCAGTTCGTCCCGATCAGGGCGCCAGCGGGGCCATCGCGAGACGGTCGGGCCCCGGAGAAAACCGGTCCCTTGCCCGGATGGTATGCGATCTTCGTTGGGCAACTCCGGGCGCGCCACGGCCGGTACGAATACTTCTTGCATTTCGAACCGGTGGCCTTGGTCGGCTATACCGTTTACATCTACCACATCACCGTGGACCAGGCCAATCGGGTCAGGCGCGAGTTGGGACTGCCGGACATCGGAACCGAGGGTGGTTCACGGAGGGTGGACGGCGCAAGGAGATAAACGCCAGAATACCAGACACGAAATCCGCGGTCGCTCGAAAATGCACCTCACCTGATTGACATTCGACTGTTTTTTCAATAAAATGGCGGCATCGACGTACGGAATGAAGTGCTGAAGCAAGAGGACAGCCAGGGGGGCGCTTCAGTCGCAGCTCTTGATCTTCGCTACGAAGCGGTTGTCCGGTCCCAAACGACGGATGTCCTCACCGGTGAGTTGATCGCGACCGGTGGCGGAACCGTTGGTGTCTCGGGAGCCTGGGCCTTGTTCAGCAGGGTTCCCAGCCTTCACTTTGGCCAATCTCGCGGCGGCTGGGCAGTAAGCCGTAACAACTCATCGTATGCCTTCACACTGGTCCGGGTTCAGTTTACCTACGTGCCGGACGAACCGCTACTTACCCGGGTTCGCGGAGGCTTCGTGGTTTTGGACCCGGACCGTTATTGGCTGATCCGCAAGGCGAGGACGGAAGGCGACTGGGGTAAGGGTGGAACCGGCGAGATCGTGATAAACAGTGAATTCGACACATCGCTGGACGCACTCCCGCTGCCCGCGCACCACCAGACGCATTGGATGGGGACAATGGAGGAGAACGAGCCGGTTCACAATGTCAGGGAGATGTGGTTCGATCGCTGGAAGCGGTCGAGTGGGGAAGAAAACGATTATCGCTTGAGGGCGTTCGGGCTTCCGGAGCCTTAACCGCCAAGGCGTCGGCCACGACGGTGGATCTGGTTTGCCGTGCACGCGGTGGTCGGCGGATTTCTGATGCTCTGGTATTGGTGTCCGCCGGCTTGGCACGGGGCGAAGAGCAGGGTGAACTCTCGGCAAACGTGCCTGAAACGTGGGGCAGCACAGAGCCCCCCAACTTCTACGTGAGATAACATGCTTCGTCTTATCCATGAGGTCCCCATCAGGGGGCACCATCGGATGGATGCCCCACCTTCCATCCCGTGGCTTTCCCCAGTTCACTCCGATTCGAGGAGTCACCAATTCCTTACATCGAGGCGAATCTGACCCAACTACCGACGATCGTTTGTACACGT
>SLEY01000325.1 GCA_007124535.1 Planctomycetaceae bacterium | reverse complement strand
GGGTGGGCAATTTCCTGCCCGACCGGACGGGATTGGAGGCCGTCATTTTGGTGTCGGGCCACTACGGCATCTTCCACACCTTCGCCGCCGAGGATGGGCGGAAGCTGGCGGCTTTCGAGCATGTCGATGGCATCCGAGATGCTCGCGGCAACCGCAGGTATCCGGATATGCCGGTCAAAGTCCGTTGGCGCGAAGGGGAAGACTCGCTGTGGGTTCCGGTCGACCGCATGATTCGCAACGGCGCCGGCGAAATCGTGGCGGGGCTGGGTGAGTTGGATAGCCAAGTGGCTGAGGAGTTGCATGCCGGCACTTCCAAGGGGCGACTCGCGGTTCAGGCCGTGCCGGTCGACCTCTGCGGCGACGCGCGCGAGGAGCTGGTCCTGTACCAACCCTACCACGGCAAGGCGGTGTACATCTTCACGCAGGCCGATTCCGACGCCGACGAAAAGACCTACCGGCCCCAGAAGAATGCCTACAACCGGCCGTCATACTTTTGAGGGCCGGTTCACCCTGGGGGCCTCCCAAGGCAAAACCAACACGGAGAACATGACTCGCCCCGACGAACTCTTCCTGTTTGATCTGAAAAATGATCCTCAGGAAATGAAAAACGAGTACGGTAACCCGGAAGATGTAAACGTGATTGCCGATCGGAAGAAACAGCGAAGAGGCCCTAACAAAACCGCGTCGGTCTCGGAGTTCCCGACCCACATCGGCGGTTTTGTTAGGGCCTCTAAAGACGGTGCGGGAGGAATGGAACGAAACCGACGAGAACTATCCGCGAATACAGCGATTATCGAGGAACATGGGGAGCATGAATTATGATGAAGCAGATCTTGACAGCGGCACTACTGGCCATCCTTGGAACCGGTGCGGCAGCGGCGGACGACCTCGCCTGGCTCGACGCCTACCACGTCGTGTGGAACACGCCCAGCTCGACCTCCAGCGAGTCGATGCCCGTCGGCGGTCACGATATGGGCTTGAACGTGTGGGTGGAAGATGGTGAATTGCTGATCTACCTGGCGCGGGCCGGCTGCTACGACGAGAACGGCGCGCTGCTGAAACTCGGCCGCCTGCGGGTGAACCTGGACCCGAATCCGTTTGCCGGCGACGGCTATTTCCGCCAGGAGTTGAAGCTGCGCGAGGGCTGCGTGGAAATCCGGGCCGGCCGCGGGGAGGCGCCGGAAGCGACCGTGCGCGTGTGGGTCGAGATGCATCGGCCGGTGGCGCATGTGGAAATCGAAGCCGTCGAGGAACTGAACGCGACGGCGACCTACGAATCCTGGCGGTATGAGCCGATGGAACTGAGCAACGACCGCTCGAAGTACGGCCGCCGCGGCATGGTCATGATGGATTACGACCAATATGCCGGGGAGGTCAAAGTGTATTGCGATGTCATCGAACCCGGCGAAAACGGTGTCGTGTTCTACCATCGCAACCGCGACGAGACCGTGTTCGACTTCCAGGTGCGCCAGCAGGAACTGGAAGCCGTCCGAGATCAAATGCACGACCGGCTGGCCGGCCTGACCTTTGGTGGGCGACTGGGCGGTGACCAGCTTGTCGCGGATGGAACCACGGAAGGCGTCTACGCCAACACGCCGTTCCGGGGCTGGCGATACAGGACCCGGGCTCCCGCGCGGCGGCACCATCTGCGGGTCGTGACCCACCTTGCACAAACCGAGACGCTCGACGAATGGCAACACGGTTTGCAGACGCTGTCGGACGCTGCCGATCCGTCCCGCGACGAAGCCTGGCAGCAGAACTTGAGATGGTGGCAGTCGTTCTGGCAGCGCAGCCGGATTGTGATCAACCCCGATCAGGCCGGCACCGACGACGCCGGCTGGCAAGTGGGGCGGAATTACAACGTGTTTCGTTACATGCTGGCCTCGAACCGCGCCGGGCAGGGGGCTACGCCGTTCAACGGCGGCCTGTTCACCTTCGACCCGGTCCATAGCAAACAGAGGCGCCATCGGATCGAAGGTTCCGGCTACAGCCCCGATCATCGGCAGTGGGGTGCGGGGTTGACTCAGCAGAACCAGCGGATGATCTACTGGCCGATGCTCAAGAGCGGCGACTTCGACCTGATGCCGCCGGGTTTCTCCTTCTACTTGGACGACAACCTGATCAACGCCACCGTGCGGGTGCGGCACTACTGGGATCACGAGGGGTGCGCGTTTGCCGAACAGCCGTCCATCACCGGCCTGCCCGGGGCTTCCCAATACGGTTTTCACGAAGGCGAAGGCACAGCGCGCATCCGGCCGGGCAGCGCGGAGGGTCGTGATAGAACGCGGAACCCCTACGGATATCCCGACTGGTGGCCGGGGGGCTTGGAGCCGGGCGTCGAGGCCAATGCGGCGGGCGGCAACCTGTTCGACTCGCAACTCGACTGGGCCTGGATGATGCTGGAATACCACCGTTTCACCGGGGAGGACATCGGCCATTTCATGCCATTTATCGAGCAAGCGGTCGTGTTCTACGACGAGCATTACCGGTTCCGCAACCAGCAGCGCACGGGCGAGGAACTCGATGAGAACGGCAAGCTGGTGATTTATCCGGCCAACACGCTGGAACATCATCCGGCCGCCCGCAATCCGAGCCTGCCGATCGTCGGGCTGCATCAGATCCTGACGCGGCTGCTGGAACTTCCTGACGAGGTTTCACCGCCGGAGCGGAGACCGCGCTGGCGCGCGATCCTCCGCAGGCTGCCCGACTTGCCGGTCGCCGAATCCGGCGGGCGCCGCATCCTTCGCCCGGCGGAAAACTTCAGTCACCGCAGTTGGCACATGCCGGAGATGTTCTCGCTCTGGCCGTTCCAGGCGCACGGTCTGGGCCTGCCCGATCGGGAACTCGTGGAAGACACGTTCCTGCACGGCGTTTCGAGCGGAAACCGGGAGCGGGTGACGGCCTGGACCCAGGGCTTCATCCATTACGCGCGGCTGGGGCTGACGGCCAACGCGCAGGAGAAGGCGGTCGGCAAGCTGCGCAACGGCCCCTACCGCTTCCCGGCGTTCTGGCCGGAGGACATCGACTGGGCGCCGGACCACAATTGGGGCGGCGCAGGCATGGTGGGCCTGCAGGAGATGCTGCTGCAAACGCATCCTCCGGCGCCGGCGTCGCTGCACGGCAAGGCGAGCGATGAGACGCTGCGCCTGGACGCCGACGGCGGCGAGAAGCTCCGCCTGCTGCCCGCCTGGCCGGACGACTGGGACGTCGACTTCCGGCTGCACGCCCCGGGGCAAACGGTCGTCGAGGGCCGCGTGCGTGACGGCGAACTGGTTTCGTGGAGCGTAACGCCCGAACGGCGCAAGGAGGACGTAATCCT
>SLEY01000512.1 GCA_007124535.1 Planctomycetaceae bacterium | reverse complement strand
TCCGGCCCCTTGGTCTTGTTTTCGCTAAGTGAAGGTAAACCCAACCATGGTCTGCATTTCGCAACGCTTCGTCCCTTACCCGGTATCCTTCAGTAGACCACCGGGCACGCTGCAATGCAAACCCCGTTTCTACAACCATACCCGTTACGACGGCCTGAATCGCAGGATCACGAGCCACATCGACAGCGGCGCCCCGTCAAATCCCACCGGGATCGACAGCTACCTCCACTGCTACTACATCTCGGCGTGGCAGATCCTGGAGATCCGCCAGAGCGATACCCCGTCGGCCCAGCCCGAGACCCTGCAGCCCAAGCACCAGTACGTCTGGAGCCAGCGCTACATCGACGCGGCGGTCCTGCGCGACGAGAACACCGGCGCCAACGGCCTGTGCGACGATGACCGGCTGTACTTCCTGAATGACGCCAACTTCAACGTCACGGCCCTGCTGGACACCGCCGGCGACGCGCTGGAGCGTTACGTCTACTCCCCCTACGGCGTCGTCACCATCTACGACGCCACCTCGACCAACACCCGCAGCGAATCGAGCTACGCCAACCTCACCCTCGACACCGGCCGCGAACTCGACATCGAGACCGGGCTGTATTCCTATCGGAACCGGTACTATGGTGCGGAACTGGGTAGGTTTGTGAGCAGGGATCCGATCGGCTATGAGGCAGGGGATGCGAATCTGCATAGGTACGTGGGAAATCGGCCTATTCTTCCTTCCGGAGCACAAGAATCCTGCGCCTTTCGACCTGGATAACCTCGGTACCGTGGCGGCCCCCTTCGTGGGGATCGGCGTTCAGAGCAGCCAGCCGACGCCGGTTATCCCGCAGCAGCGGAGCCCATTCGGCCGCAGAAACCCGTATTAACATTCAACCGCGCAAAGCCATGCATACATCCAGCCCAACACCAATCGCTGTGTTCCTCCTCACGAGTTTACTGCTTGGGTGTGATCGTGACCCGCCTGGTGACGTCACTCCCGCAGTCGCGGCACATATTGCGAACGAAAAGGCGATCGAGTTCTATCGACAGACGCGTTTTCGCGATGCGATAGCGAAAATGGACATTGCCATTGGGCTCGATCCAACCAAGTCCAAGTACTACTTCAATCGTGCCAGCGCAAAGGGTAGCAACAACGATTTCGAGGGCGCGATCATCGACTATAACAAGGCGATTGAACTCGACCCAACGAACCCGCGTTACTTTGGTAGCCGCGGATACGATTGGTACAAACTCGCGCAGTTCGACAAGGCGATCGCAGACCAGAAGCGGGTCATTCGAATGGCCCCCTGGGATTCGAATCCTTACTACAATCTTGCCCGCATCTACGCAACGTGTCAGGACGAGCGTTATCGCGATGGCAGTAAGGCGGTTGCCGCGGCAGAGCGGGCATGCGAACTGACGAATTGGGAACACCCGATTCTTCTCGATACGTTGGCGGCAGCCTACGCTGAAACAGGCGATTTCGAACAGGCGATTAAGTGGCAGCAGAAGGCAATCGATCAAGCTCCGCCGTTTATGGTCGAGCAGTTCCGGTCGCATCTGCAACTGTACAGATCGGGAGAGCCGTTACGCGTCGATTCCCGAACCAAGCATTTCCAGTAGTACATCGCTGTATGCGGACGGGTTGGGTAGAATCTATGAAAGAAGACGATTGACAACGGGGTAACGACTTGACGCGAACGTTAGGAGGCTTCGGGATCAGGCCCGTGTGTTCGGTGTTCGGCGGTTGTAAACGGACTGCGATGGCAAGATGAACCCCCACAAACGGGAGGCGGCGTCGCTCGTTCCCGATGAATTCGGTTCGCGGGCGCAGATTGTCAAGCGGCGGACACGGAATGACGCGCTTGCCGGAGCGAGTGTCGCTTCCGCCGGCGGCGTTGTGTTTGGAGTGCGGTGGCTTGACGCCGCTTTGGCTGTGCCTTTCTTTGCGCTCCTCCAACAGCTCTCGTACGAAATACAAACCAGATGAAACGAGAAAGCGGCGTCGAGCCACCGCACTCGATGCCAAAACCGATCCTGCGCGGCTCCCGACCTGTTGGCGCGGCAGCCGCAGATCTTATACTGCGCGGATGGGACTGGAAGGCCGGAACCTGATGGGCGCACTTCCGGCGGGGTTGCCAAGTCCCTCGTGCGGCCGGTTTCCGTCCTCAATCCACAATCCAGAATCCACAATCCAGAATGGAAGAAGTGCCTTATGAAAGTTCGAATTTCTCGGTGGACGTGGCGCTTGCTCTGCGGGTGCCTGCTGATCAGTCTGTTCGGGGGAGTCGAGGTGCCCGGCGCTTGGGCCGACCCGCCCGCTCCGCCTGTGTCGGAGAGCGGGATTCACGGCGGTCTGGCGGTGTGGGTGGGTGATTCCGCCAGCCCGGCGGCTTGGGCCAGCCAACTGGGCGATCTGGTAGACCAGGGCGGCTGGCTGGTGTTGGCCTTGCATGCGGATGCCGATGTCGTCGATCAGGTGCGAGCGGAGCTGATTGCGCGAGGCGTCTACGGCCCCGTATCGGTCGACCCTTTGCCGTCCGCTTCCCCCGGCGCCTTGCCATTGATCGCCGAGACCGTCAATCTGCTGGTGCTCGAGTCGCCGGGATTCGCGGGTGAGGAGGTGGACCGCGTGCTGGCTCCGCTGGGCGTTTCGCTAATCCATGATGAGGCAGGATGGCAGGCGGAGCGGAAAGCCTGGCCGGAGGACATTGGCGTGTGGACGCATTACTTGGGGGACGCGTCGAACAACACCGTGGCTCGGGACCAACGGCTCGCCCCGCCGCGTCATCTGCAGTGGCAGAGTGGGCCGCGATGGAGCCGGCATCACGACCACATGTCCAGCGTATCGGCGGTCGTGTCGGCGGACGGGCGTTTGTTCGGCATTTTCGACGAAGGCTCGTACCTTTCGCCCCAGTTGCCGGCGGATTGGAAGCTGATTGCCCGAGATGCCTTCAACGGGACCCTGTTGTGGGAACGGCCGATTGCCGAGTGGCATTGTGCGTTGTGGCCTTTGAAGAGCGGGCCGGCCAGTCTGCCGCGGCGACTGGTGGCCCAGGGCGATCGCGTCTATGTCACCTTGGGCATCCGGGCTCCGGTCCGGGCTCTGGACGCGGCCACCGGGCGCAGTTTGCAGGAATATGAAGGGACGGAGGACACCGAGGAGATCCTGGTTCACGGCGACCTGCTGCTGGCCCTGGTCAACCGGACTCCGGTCGATCCGGAGGCCGATTTGGCCGTCGATCCGGAGGAGGGTGGTTCGCGTGACAGCCGCACGACTTATTCGCCGGCCATGGCCCGTGCCTGGGCCGGCATCCGTTCGCCGCGCTGGTCGCATGGGGAGCGTGCGATTCTGGCGTTTGACGCGGCGACCGGCCAACGGTTGTGGAAGCACGAGGGTTCGGTGCTGCCGTTGACCCTGGCCACGGATGGGGAGCGGATCTATTTTCACGACAACCGGCGGGTGATCGCCTTGAACCGGAACGGCGGCCAGATCGCATGGTCCTCCGATCCCTTGGAAGTGTGGCGAGGGCTGCACGGCCAGGGGATACAGTCCTGGTTCGCTCCCTCGCTGCTGGTCGAAGACGGGGTGGTGGTGATCGCTGGCGGCGAGAAGATGCACATGTCGTACATGGGTTGGGGTTCGGACGACATTGGCGAGGACACGATGACCGGGCTGGACGCGGCCACGGGCGAGAAACTGTGGCGGGCGGATCATCCGTACAGCGGATACAACTCGCCCCAGGATCTGATCGCTGCCGGCGGCCGGATCTGGGTCGGCGCGACCGCCAAAGGAGGTCCGGACGGCTATTTCGCCGGGCACGATGTGCGCAGCGGGGAATTGCGCGACCGATTCCCGCCCACCCTGGACACCTATTGGTTCCATCATCGGTGCCACCGGGCCAAAGCGACGGAGAATTACATTTTGTCGTCGCGGACGGGCGTCGAATTCGTCGATCTGCAGACGGGCGAGTGGACGATTCATCACTGGGTACGGGGCGCGTGCCTGTATGGCGTCATGCCGGCCAATGGTCTGTTGTATGCCCCGCCGCATCCCTGCTCGTGTTATTCGGAAGCGCTGCTCAAGGGACTGGTGGCCCTCGCACCGCCCGCCCCGTCCCGCCAGTTTGCGGCGTTGCCCGAGGAAGCTCGCCGGCAGCGTGGTCCGGCGTATGATGCGGTGGAGCCCGATGCGTCGTCGGCGGCGGACTGGCCGACCTACCGCGGCGATGCCCGGCGGAGCGGCGGCACGGGGGCCCGGGTGGGCGGCGACTTGGAACGGGTTTGGGAAAGCGAACTGGGCGGCCGCCTGACCCCGCCGATCGCCGCGGGGGGCCGGTTGTTCGTCGCGGACACCGACGGGCACACGGTTCACGCCTTGGATGCCGCTTCGGGCGAGCGGCAGTGGCGTTTCGTCGCCGGCGGCCGGATCGACTCGCCGCCCACCTATGATCAAGGCCGGTTGCTGTTCGGCTCGGCCGACGGATCGGTCTACTGCCTGCGAGCCAGCGATGGGGCCCTGGTCTGGCGTTTCCTAGCCGCGCCCATCGATCGGCGGATGGTGGCCGACGATCAGGTCGAATCCTGCTGGCCCCTCCACGGTTCCGTGCTGGTCCAGGACGGCGTTGCCACGGTGGTTGCCGGACGGTCGATGTACTTGGACGGCGGGCTGCGCTTCTACCGCCTGGATGCCGCCACGGGCCGGGTGCTGAGCGAAAAACGGCTGGACGACCGCGATCCGGAAACCGGCGAAAACCTGCAGGTCCACGTCCGCGGTCTGAATATGCCCGTGGCGTTGACCGACATCCTTTCCAGCGACGGCGAGCGCCTGTACATGGGTTCGCAGGCGATGGATCCGGAGGGGAACCGGCTGACGCTGGGCCCCGCCGGCAGCGGGCATCCGCATCTGTTCGCGCCCTATGGTTTCCGCGACGATTCCTGGTTCCATCGCACGTACTGGGTGTATGGCGACCGTTTTCAAGGCGGGATCGGCGGATTCCGGATGGGACAGCAACAACCGGCCGGTCGGATCCTGGTCCACAACGACTCGACCGTCTTCGGCTACGGGCGCCAACCCGAATACTTCCGTTGGTCGTCGGTGCTGGAGAACCACCTTTTTGCCGCGGTGAAACCGGGCGGCGAGCCGCGCGCCCTCCTGTTCGAGAACACGCCCAGTCTGGACCCGGCCGGCCAACCACTGACCGTCGCCGCCTGGGTCAAAACGGACGCTCGCGACGGTACCGTGCTGGTCCGCGGTGCGAATCTGAACGGTTTCGCCCTGATCCTGGCCGGCGGGAAACCCCGGATGCTGATCCGTTCGCAGGAGACGACCTACCAAGTGACGGGTGATCAGCCGCTGACCTCCGAATGGACCCACCTGGCCGGCGTGTTGGATGCGGAAGGCCGTCTGTCGATCTACGTGAACGGGGAACGAGCGGGCGTTACCGAAGACGTGCCCTATCTGGCCAGGACCCCCGCGATCCCCATGCGAATCGGCCACGATCCGGTCAACCAACTGCTGCCCGATCCGCTGACCCCGTACCACGGGGCGCTGGACGAAGTGATGCTGTTCCACCGGGCGTTGACCGCGGAGCAGATCGCCCGGCTGGCCGATCCGGCGGTGGCGTGGGAATCGTCCGATCGCCAGGATCAGGTGCTGCATTTGAGTTTCGAGGGCGGTTCGGTTCGCGACCGGTCGGGGGCCGGGAACCACGGCGACCCGGAAGGCGCCCGTTTCGAAACGGTACCGGGTCCTGTGGGAGACGCCCTGTGGTTCGAACAGCCGCGGGACGCCCGTCTGGTGCGCCGGCAGTCGGCCGGGCGCTCGGTCGATCACCTCTGGTCGCGCGAGGCGCCGATGCTGGTTCGCGCGATGGCGTTGGCGGGCGACCGTTTGCTGGTCGCCGGCCCGCCGGATCTGTTGGACGAGGTTTCCGCGTTCGCCGTCTATGGAGACGCGGAGACACAAACCCGTCTGGAGCGGCAGGATCGGGCTTGGCGCGGGGAGCGAGGCGGATTGTTCCACGTGGTGGATTCCCAGACGGGGGAGACGTTGGCCGAATACCCGCTGGACACCCCGCCGGTGTTCGACGGGCTGATTGTGGCCGGCGGCCGGGTGTTCCTGGCGACGATCGACGGCCGGGTGCTGGCCTTTGCATCGCCGTGATCCGAGTTCTTGACTTCCGATAACCATGCGAGTTTTCCTTTCGACGAGGAGGCATTCTTGATGAAAACGAAGCGTTTTGGTTTCTTGTTGTTGGCGGTGTGTTTCGTATGGGGCGGGCGGGCCGTGGTCGCTGAGGACGGTGATGGCGGGAGGGAATTGTTCAACGGCCGGGACCTTTCCGGCTGGCACGGTGTAGGCGGCCCCGCCACGAATTGGGACGTCGTGGATGGGGAATTGATTTGCACCAACGAACCGGGCTCGCGCTGGTTGCGCACGGAGCGCGAGTACGCCGATTTCGATTTGAAGCTGGAGTTCAAGATTCCAGAGGACGGGAACAGCGGCGTCTTTGTCCGTGCCCCACTGGAAGGTGCGGCCCATATCGAAGGCTTTGAAATCCAGATTCTGGACGACTACGGACCGCGGTGGCGTCAACTGGCGCCGAACCAATTCACCGGCGCCATCTACGCGGCGCAGGCGCCGTCGGAACGTGTGACCAAACCGGCGGGCGAATGGCAGACGATGCGCATTCGGCTGGACGGCCGTCAGGCCGCAGTGTGGGTCAACGGCCAGCAGGTGATCGATGCCAACCTGGATGAACTGGCTCGGAAACATCCGGGCATCCCGGGTTTGAAACGCGAACGCGGGTATATCGGTCTGCAGCACCACAGTTCGGTGGTCTATTTCCGCAACCTCCGCATTCGCGAACTGGACTCCCCGGGCCAGCCCCGCGGTTGAGTTCCGAGTTTTTTCGGGAAAACTTGAGACGAATCCGGCGGATTGGCGGATTGTTTGCTTGCCGATCCGGCAAAATCGTTACGACCGCCGCATGCTGGAACGATCCGGGGTGTGGCGCCGATTTCACCGGCTTTCGTGAACAGAACGGGCGACCGATTCGCGATATAGGGAATATCGGGTGCGAGCGACTTGCGTTCGCCTTGTGCCCGGGTGTTTGGGCCGTGTCGGACTGTGGGAGAATGACCGGCTCTAACCGATCGAAGGGGCCGGGTGCGGAATGATCGGTTCATTGTCGGGTGCCAGCGGCGGGGTGTTGCTTCCCCCGCGATCCGCTGGGTGATCGGCTGGCAAGCAGCTCGCGGCGAACCGTTGATTCCGGCCCGGCCCCCTTTTCTTTCACCCCCGCCGCGAAATGCTACGGACATGACCACGATCCACGACATCCCCGAGGTGCGTGGTCTGGATGCGCGAACGAGCTTGATCCGGTTGCCGGATCAGCAGGACGTGCCGCTGACCTCGCGCGTTCGCCAGATCATCGATACGGCCGAATTCCGCCGCCTGGCCCACATCAGCCAACTGGGCCTGGTGTCGCTGGTGTATCCCGCAGCCCATCATTCACGGTTCGAACACTGTCTGGGCGCTTACCGCATGACGCTGCGATACCTGCAACAACTGGCCCACGATCCACGATTCACAGCCAAGATCCGCAACCATGATGCGGAAGTTCTGATCGCCGCGGCCCTGCTGCACGATCTGGGCCATTGGCCCTTTTGCCACCCGATCGAGGATTTGGACCTGCCCGGCGTGCCCGCGCACGAGCTGTTCGCCAACAGCCTGATCCTGGAGGGCGAGATCGCCGATACGCTGCGCGAGGAGTGGCAGATCCAGCCACGGGAGGTGGTCTCGCTGCTGTCCGAGGAGCCGCGGGACGCTCGCAACGGCATCCTGCACAGCATCCTGTCGGGCCCGATTGATGTCGACAAAATGGACTATCTGGTTCGAGACAGCCTTCATGCGGGGGTCCCGTATGGGCGCAATTTTGACCAGCAGCGATTGATCGGCAGCCTCTGCCTGAACGCCGCTGGCGACGGCTTGGCGATCAGCGACAAGGGGCGTACGGCGGCAGAAATGATGGTGTTCGCCCGTTATGTGATGTTCAGCGAGGTCTATTGGCACCATGCGGTCCGGTCGGCGACGGCCATGCTGCAGCGGGCTTTCTTCCTATTGCATGAGGATCTGCCGCTGTCGCGTTTGTTTCGCCGGACGGAATCGCGGATGATTGCCGATTTGCGACGCGCGGCGGGAGAAGGTCCGGCGGCCGAGTTGCTGGACGGTCTGTTCGGACGGGTGCGGCGGTTGTACAAACGGTTGGCACAATTCAGTTATTTTGAGCAGCAGGAGCTGTATCAGGCCTTGGCGCGACGCCCGTTTCCCTGGTTGGTCCGCTGTAGCGAGGTGTTTGCGGAGCAAGTGAGTCATGAGTTGGGACGGCGGGTCGCGCCGACCGAAATCCTGTTCGACGCCCCGCCGGTCAAGTTGGAAGTGCAATTCCAGGTCGACATTTTCTTCCGCAAGGAGGGGGTATATCGTCCCCTGGGGGAAGTCTCACCGGTCGTGCAGACCTTGGCTCGCAAACAGTTCGACGATTACGTCAAACGGGTACGCATTTTCGTGCATCCCCAGTTGGCAGAGGAAATCGGGCAGGTCGATGTGGATCAGGTCCTGCGCAGGTCCCTGGAAGAAATGCACCGGCTGTGAGGTTGCGGCACTAGCGGCGGAGGCGGGGTAAACGGGGGGGCGAAGGCAGAAGCCGTTGCAGCCAGCCCGTCGATGTGCCCGGCTCCTGGTCCAACCCCGGCGGTTCGTCTTCCGACACCGTATGTTGGGCAAGCGGCGGATCGTGCAGGGGGACGTGCCGTTCGAGGAATTGGCCCCAGTAGCCGCGCGTGATCCGCTCGCAGTCCAGGGCGGCGCCTTTGCCCAGATAGAGATTGGCCAAGGCGGACAGCTTCAACAATTCGTTCCGCTCGTTGGCGTCGAACCAAAGATCAAAGACCTGCACCTCGTCCACCCAGACTTCGCCACGTCCCATCAGGTCGATGGCGACGCGAAGATCGGTCACTTGGCTGGGTAGATCGTCGATACGGACCATGTAGGGCTCCCATTTGTCACTCAAGGGAGGGGGTGATACTCCGCCCGGGGCCCCACGGCCCAATCGGGCAGGCCGGTAATAGGCCTCGCCATTCAAGCGGCCTTCGATCGCTAACTGCAGTGGCGGTTGCCGTTGCGGATCCTCGATTCGGAGCCAAACCCACAGATCCAAACGCCCGGTCAACGGCGTGGGAAACGGATTGCTGCGCACCCAGACCACCGGCCCGCTACTCTTCAAGCGCAACGAATGCTGGCCGCTGTGAGCGACCGTCTCGTCGATCGCCACCTCGGTACCGGATGAGGTCGAATACTCCCACCCCGGCAGCAAATCGCCGCTCAAGGCCTTTTCGAAATCCGGGTTCGTCAACACGTTCAATGCCTGCGGATTGCGCAACTGGCTGACCCGCCGCCACATGTCCTCGACGTCCTGCCGCAGTTTGACCAATACATCCCGCCCCAGCAGGGGTTTCCAGCCTCGAATCTGCACGCCCGGGGCGCTGAGCCTGGCTGCCACCAGATCATAGGGTTCCAGGTCCAGCCGCCAGTTGAGACCGTCCGGGCCTTGTGTCATTTCGGGTAGGACCCTATCCCCCAAGGCTTCCAGAGAAAACGGGCGGCGGTCGTCCAGATCCAGCGATACGCTCAGGGACCAGGGCGAGTTGTTGACCACGTACAGATAGGTCCGCTGCCCGGTGGACAGGCGCCGCACGACCACGGGCGGCTGCTCGTCCTCCGACGCCTCGGACGGCAGGTCCTCGAACCGGCCTGCCGGCAATTGGCGATACGTGGCCAGCAGCGCGGACAGGCCTTCCATCGGTGGCTGCCCCAGCATCCAACCCCCATCGAATAGCACTTGACTGTCCATCGCTGCCAGACTTTGGGTAAAACGGCGGCGACTGCGATCACCGGCCGGAGGCGTCTGGGCCAGGAACCAGTTGCTTGTATTCTCCACGCCGAAAGGACTGAGTTCCGGAAAGGATGCGGGGATCAGGGTCTGAGGCTCGTGATAAAAAAGACTGCCGGTTAAGGGGCGGAATTGAGTCGCACCCGCCGGGCTTTGGGCAAACAGGGCATCCATTTCCGGGGACTGGCGCAGTTGGAGATTCACCGCCTGTTCTTCCAGCGAAATCAGGGGGGCCAATCGTTGGGGACGCAGCAGGACCAGGCGGTCCGAATCCGCGTAGCGGCGAGGGTCGATACCGACACGCAACAGGACTTGGGACAGATCCCGCCGATTCGGCAGCCGCGGCAGCAGTTCGGATCGCAGGGACGGGGAGTGGAGCATATCGGCGCCCGCCAGATAGAGGCGGGCGTCCGGGACTCGATCGACGAGGTCGCTTTCCAACTGCCGGTAGAATTCGGCCAACTTCTCCGCTCGCCAAGCCAACCAGGCTTCGCGTTTTGCGCCCTGCAAGGGTTCCTGCCATGAATCGCGACCCCCTTGGCTGACGCCTGCGCCCGTTTCGGCATCGAATCGCTCGACGGTACGGCGGTCCGCACCCCACATGGCGTCGGGCAACAGAGCGTACGTGTCCGGGCTCAAGCGAATCGCGATGCCGCCGAACGAAGGCGACTGGCGATACCGATCCACCAGCTCCACCACCACACGCCGGATGGCCTGCTGCACGCGCGGGTCCAGCGGATTGTAATAGGGTCCCGAGGCCCGTTCCCGGCCGGCGCCGGTCCGCCAAGTGCGGCCGTCGGGCCCGACCAGTTCGATGCCGGTCGGATCGGTGCCGGGCTCCGACGCCCGCTCGTCCCCGGCTTCCTCAACTGGCGATTCCCGCAGGAGCTGTTCCAATTCCGGTAGCGGCATGGACAGATGCAGGAGGGGGATCAATTGGAGTCGCTCCCGCTCGAAGACGCGGAACATCAACTCCAGCACGTCCTTGCGAATCGGATCCTGGCCCGAGTTGAAGAACAGGCCGTTTTCGTAACGTGGCGTCGATTCCAGCAGGCGACTGGGATAGAGGGCGCTGCCGTCGTGCAGGACCGAGACCATGGCCGCGTTGTAGCCGGTGGAGTGGAGGTAATCGGCCAACCGGTCGGCGCCGTCATAAAAGGTTCGCCAGTCGGTCAGGGTGCGACCACTGGCGGGCTCGAGGGCATTTCGCGCGGAGAACTCGTCCGTAAACAGGGGTCGATCCAGGAACGCGCCCCACAGCCGCCCGGAATCATTCGAGGTTTGACCTTCTTCCACCAAACGCGGGGGTCCGGCGGCGACCCGGATCCGGCCGAACACGGCCGGGGCCGAGGGGTGCATGTTCGTCACCAGGACCACGGCCGTCTGCGTCTGTGGCCAAAACACCAACTGCTGCTGCCCCACCTGATCCGTTTGGCCTGTTCGAGGCGACTCCACACTCAAACCCGCCGCGGGTCCGAACGGGCTGACCTTCCCCGCCGCATTCGCCTCGATGATCCGCACATTCAGGACCTGCTCCTGACCGGCCGCGTAGTCGATCTCCAGCCGGTGGGGACGATGCAATTCCTGGATCGGCAACGGGTACGCCTGCCAACCGCCCGGCTCCAACTCGACAAACCCCTCGCCCCGCCACAAACAGGTCCGCGCCCGGCCATTTCCCACAGGACGCCTGGCTTCGCCCCCCGCACCGCCCGGCACCCACCACCAGCCCGGCAGCCTGGACAGCGGAGTCCACAATCGCGAGCGGCGGTCGCTGGCCGCCACCTCCCGGCTCTGCACCTGGATCTCGTCCAGCCAGTGCCAGTTCGCCGGTGAATCGCCCCCGGGTCGATCCGCCACCACGACCACTTGAACTTCGCGCTGCTCGATCGCGCGCAAGGGAGAAAACGGGGTCGGCAAACGCCGCCGACTGACCGTGACCAGCAAGTCGAATGCCCCACTGCGGTCGGGTAAGGGCACGGAAAACGGACCCAACTCGGGCGCGCGGTTCTCACTGTCCGTCCGAAAATCCCGTGTTTGCTCCCAGATCCGTTGCGACCCCGCCGGCTCCCGAAGAACCACCTCACACGTCAGCGTCGAATCCGGCTCGACCGGCAGCAGGTGGGGACGCACCGAAAACTCGAAACGCTCCCCACCCGCGAAGACCAGCGAGGAGCGGTCGAACCGGATCCGCAAGGTATCGCCCGGGGCACGGCGAACCCGCAACTGATTGCCATGATCGTCCAGCAGCGAACTATGCCCCGCTTTGAGTAAATCGGTCAGGGGGATCGCCACCGGGGCCCGCTTCCCGGGACGCTCCTGCGCAGTCAGGTCCACT
>SLEY01000542.1 GCA_007124535.1 Planctomycetaceae bacterium | reverse complement strand
GCGCTGTGGCCGGTCTCTGACCGAGCCACCCGGCCGACCGAAGGTCTCCCATATCGGTGGAGACCTTCGGTCGGCGGTTTCGGCGGGGTCAGAGACCCGCGCCGAACAGGGGTCAGAGACCCGCGCCGAGCAGTGCGACTGTTATTTCTTGGCAGATGCCAACTGCCGAGCGAAGTCGGCGAGAGCTGACAAGAAAGGCGAAACGCGATTCTTCTTCGCGCTTTCGCTCTTTCGCCTTTTCGCGATTGGATGGGGAATCGATCGGGAGGAATCGCGAAAGATCGAAAGGGCGAAAACACGAAAGGGGGGTAACGTAGGGGGTACCGATTGGCTCTCCTGTCGGGCCGGGTGATTGGAGTGTCGAACGGGCCATCGACGGGATGGGGATTGGCAACTTCCGCGGCTGCCACACATTCGGGCGGCGACCGGTGCGTTCGGTCGCTGGGTCCGAACGGCAAAATCGTGGCGACCGGCAGCGCGCGGCGGAGAAACGAGCAGCGGCCGACCGGTTCGGCTCAAGTCCGCCGGCCAGGGGTTCGATAGGCGCGACCAGTGATATTTCCATTCTTCGTTGAGTACAGCAATTGAGGAGCGTGAACATCAGTCGCGATACGTTCATGCTGTTGGGTCTGGTGCTGTTGCTGCTCGGGCTGCAACTGCGCTTCGTCGAAACCTTCGTGTTGAACGAGAACAGCACGCGTTTCCTGGTTCGGCGTTCGGCGCGAGCGGAACCGGCCACCAGTCTGTGGAAGCTGCCGATGTCGGTGGCGGCCGACAGTCCCGTGCCCGTGTCCCGCAAGAGGATCACTCCCCCGCGATGGCTTGGTTATGCCCTGCTCTCCGTGGGTGTGGTGCTGGTCCTGCACAGTCTGGCGATGAAAAGACCGGGCACGTGACCAGGGCGATCTTCAGGGTCATCGAAGGTGGGGGAAAGGCTCCAAGTGAACCAGAACATCGCGCAGCGAGCAGAATTCCTGCATCAGATGGTCCTTCACCGCGTGCCCGATCCGATGGCCCTCGTCCACGGTCAGCCGCGCGTCGACCTCCAAATGCAGATCGGCCAGGTACTCCAGCCCGGTCTTCCGCACCCATAGTTTCTCGACCGCACACACGCCCGGGACCTCTTCCGCCGCCTGCCGGATCCGGCTTACAAATGCTTCATCGGCCTGCAGGTCCATCAGTTCGCTGGCGCTGTCGCGGTACAGTCGGACTCCGGAGGCAATAATCGCCAGCACCACGACCACCGCAGCCAATTGATCCACCCAGGCGAACTCCGGGCCTGCCCAGCGGACGACGGCCAAGCCGATCAGTACGGCCAGCGAGCAGAAGGCATCACTCCGGTGGTCTAAGGCATTCGCCACCAGGGCGGCCGATCCGGTTTGCCGTCCCACCCGTGCCTTGTACCGGTACAGCGATTCCTTGACCAACACGTTGGCTCCCGCGATCCACAGGGTCCAGATCGGAGGCGGCCCCTCCAGGAGGTCCTGCCCACGCAGGGCTTGCCATCCGACCCAAAGTGCGGAAATAATGATCAGCAGCGCCACGTTCGACGCGGCGATCGCTTCCGCTCGCGTGTGCCCGTAGGGATGCTGCTCATCCGCCGGCCGTTGGGCGAAATGCAACGCGAACACGACCACCACCGAGCTGAGCGAATCGCCCAAGGAATTCACGGCGTCCGAGACCAGCGCGTACGAGTTGCCCAACACCCCGCCGACTAATTTGGTTACCCCCAGTGCCAGGTTGATCACCAGTCCCAACATGGCAGCTCGGGTGGCCTGTTGGTACAGCAACTTGCGGTCGACGGACAAAAACACCTCCTGTTAGGGCGGATGCAAGGCCTGCGGAAACCATCGCGGAGTCACGTTTATACCGAAACTCGGCCGCCAAGGCAGCGGGGGTCGTTAGGGTCCGAAAAAATCGCAGGTCCCATTGTCCATTTGACTTTCTCATCAGGGCGACCAAGTTTTTGACGTCCTGCTTGCTTTCAAATAGGATACGGTTAGTTGGTTTGATATCGAACCTGTGCGGTAGATGCTGCGCTCCGGCGGGTTCCGAAACCCCGCCCCAATCTGGGACAACACCCCTATCAAGGTAGTGCACCGATGCCACTTTCGCCGTTCAAATTCCTGTCCACGACACGTCGCGCCGCCCATCGGCGGTGCAAGGCCCTGAAGCGCCCGCGGGGCCGACGTTTGCGTTTCGAATCCCTGGAATCCCGCCGCCTGCTGGCCACCATCACCGGGCGACTGGTCTATGACATGAACGCCGATGGCCAGCCGGACGCGCACGAGCCGGGTTTGGAGAATTGGCGCGTTTATATCGATCAGAACAACAATGGTCGTTTTGACGAAGGGGAGCCGTACAGCTGGACCGATGCGGACGGCATCTATCGCCTGGAGGACGTCCCCACGGGCTACCATGTGGTCGCGCTCGAACCCCAGGAGGGTTGGTTTCGCAGCTATCCGCCGGGAACGGGGCGCTGGACGGTTCCGGTTTTGACCCACCAGGAGATTACGGGTTACGATTTCGCGCAACGGCGCGAATTCACGCCCTTCGAACCGGGGAACCTGCTACTGACCCGCAGCAGCTCGACCGACGTGGATTTCCTCCTGGAATACACCCCGGACGGCGACCTGGTCCAAGCGTTGGTGGTTCCGAATTCACGAGGCGATACCGCGGTTCGCGCCAAGGATTTGGTGTTGGACAGCCGCGGTCGGGTCCAGATGGTGACTGCCGGCGAGGGGTATCGCCTGACCAGTTTCGATCCGCAGACCCAGTCGTTTACGACGGCCGACGAACCCGTGTGGGGTTTTCGGAGCGACGTGGCCAGTTGGGGCAACATTGCGGCCGCCGGCAACTATGTGTTCGTCAACGAACATCAGGTCGAGGTTCCCGTGGAGGCCCCGCCCCCGCCCGAGCCGCCCGAAATCCGCGGCGAGAACGGGCTGATCCGCTTCGACGTGGATAGCCTGGAATACGAACGATTCTCCGACGGTTTCTCCTTTCCGACCGATGTGACGGTCGGACTGGACGGCCTGCTGTACACGCTGAACACGTCGTTCAACCACACCACGATCCAGGTCCACAACCCGACGACGATGAATCGGGTTCGGAGTTTGAACATTGCCGAGCCGCTTAAGGCGGTGGCCGTCGATGCCGGGGGGGAATTGTTCGCGATCACTCCCACCGGTTTGAAGCATTTTGACGCCGAGGGCGGCCTGGTGCGGTCCAAGGTCCTGGCCGGTGCGGACGACATCGTCATCCATCCGGACGGCGTGTTGGCGTTGAGCAGTAAACTGCGGGTCGAGCTGATCGATACCGAT
>SLEY01000243.1 GCA_007124535.1 Planctomycetaceae bacterium | reverse complement strand
TGACGCGGCACGCCGATGAGCCTGCCAACGATGTCGTAGGTGAGTTCCTGACGACTCCGAGCCGCAAGGGCCAATACCGACCAGATCTGCGCCGCGCGCTCGTATTGAGTCATCGGTGTGTCCTTTGGGGCCGAACAATGTAATTATCCCGGCAGTTACCCCTGATAAGGTGGATATCAGGGGGATTATCCGGGTAGCGTGCTAGCATTGTAATCGGCACCTTTGGGGTGTCAATTCGGTTCTTGATCGAATCGTGACACGTTGGAAACTGCCGGGATGGCTGCCGTTCGATGGGTCATTCGTGGGGCGTATTCTGTGAGTGTTCAGAAGATTTTTGGCTTGCTCGCTGGTGCGAAGCGGATCGAAAGTGGCATCAAAGACGTGCGGACGACGATGATCTATGTGCACGTGATGAACAAGCCGGGCTTGGCGGTCAAGCGTCCGGCGGATTCGCTGGGCTAGGCGATTTGGGGTTCTCGAGCGAAAGATACGCGCGCCCTACGTGCAAGACAATGGCCCTCAATTTAAGGGAAAATCATCATGGTCGACTGGATCGCCTACCGGGAACTCGCCTGGGTCGACCCGATCCTGTCCCCCCCCGAAGATGATGCCGAGGAGACATCCGCCATGGTGGCGGCCCTGAACCGCGGGGCAAAAGGGCCGGTCAAGACCTTGCTCCATCTGGGTTGCGGGGCAGGCATCAACGACTTCACGTTCAAAAAACACTTCCAAGTCACTGGCATCGATGTGAACGAACCGATGCTGGAAGTGGCTCGCCAGCTGAATCCCGAGGTGACATATCAGATGGGCGATATGCGGACGGTCGACTTGCACCAGCCGTTCGATGCGGTCGCCATCCCCGACTCGATCATGCACCTGCTCACGGTCGAGGATCTGCAGAAGACGATGGGCACGGTCTGCAAACATTTGCGGCCGGGAGGCGTGCTGCTGGTGGTGCTGCATGCCCGGGAAGACTTCCAGGAAAACAACTTCGTCTACACGGGGGCCCAAGGCGAGATCGAAATCACCCTGTTCGAGAATAACCATATTGTCAATCCGGGGGGCGACCTGTGGGAAGCCACGGTCGTCTACCTGATTCGCCGGCAGGGCAAGCTGGAAATCCACAGCGACGTTTGCCGCGGCGGGTTGTTCCCCTTGGCCACCTGGCGGTCCCTCTTCGAGCAAGCTGGATTGGAAGTCCTGCAGGAAACCTTGATGGACGACACCTACGATCGTTTCTTGATGAACGACGGCCAATACCGTTTGCGGATGTTCGTCTGCCGCGCCCTCGGCAATTGAGCCCCCCGCACGCACCAGCGCGTCCCTTGGTGTTTCGCTCCGGATTGGGAGGACGGTCGGATCCGATGGCAAAGGGGGGAATGGGGACGGCCGGCTTTTCTTCTGACAGTAACCAGATGGGACGAATGGGACCGATAGGACGAATAGGACGAAGGGGACGAAGGGGAGATCGTTTGGGAACGGGCCGATTTCGTTTTCAGCGGTTGTTCTATCGGGGAGACGGATGACACCAGCCCGATGGGGGGGGTAGTCACTAGCCACAACAGAATGATTCCTTGCGGTATCCTTCGCGAAAACGGGCCGCGCGGGTAAGATAGTGTGGTTTTCGAAGTTGCATGACTACGGGAGACGAATATGGAATTGCGGACGAGGATCGCACTGCGCTGCCTCTCCACCGGCTATCTGGTGTTGCTGACCGTGTTGCTGTTGACTCCCGACCCCATGGCCGTCTTCCGACCAGAGCGAGAGTTGTACGGAATCGTTTCCTGGCTGATGCCCAGCGCGCATTTTCTGACAATGGCACTGCTGGCCTGGTTGACGCTGGCCGCTCGCTGGCCACTGCCTTTGGGGTGGATTTTCGGGCTGTTAGTGCTGTACGCGGTGGGAACCGAAGGACTTCAGAGCCTGGTGCCGACCCGCACGCCGTCGCTGGCCGATGTCTTCCAGAACCTGATCGGCATCGCCACCGGTTCGGCTGTCTGGGTCCTGCCCGCCCTCCTGATCCGTCGTTCGATCGCGGCCGAATGACGAGGGCTGGGATGGTTCTCCTTGCGATTGGCTGCTACTTGGCCGTCAGATGGATGGCTTCCAGCTGATTGTCGCCGCGGTCCACTTGAATACGGACACCGGAGGTCGCGGGGTTCAGGTACCTGGCGGGAAGGCGTTCCGGCATCCCGTCTGTTTGATCGGGCGATCGGCCGCGCAGCGGGCCTTTCCAAGACAAGGCGACTTCGTATTCCCCCGGGGGAGCCCCGTCATGGACCCCGTAGGTCGATACCGTGAAGCGCCCGTTCTCGTCAGTGGTCGCATAAGGACGCAATCTGCCGTCGGCTGCCGGGTTTGCGTCATAGAAAACCAAGTCCACGTGGGCGGCAGGTTGACCCTGGAAATAGACGCTGCCCATGACCGGATACGTCGGGGGCGCGTCTCGGCATCCCCCCAGAAAAAGCGCCAGCAGCCCGATGGCCGTGCTACCAAGCCACGGCCATCCAGTGACGATCGGCTCACTCCACGCCACAAAGTTCCGGCACGAAACGCACAGGCCACTCGAACACCGCATGAGACAATCCTTTCTATGGAAATGAGGGGCGTACAACAGAGTGGTCATGCTAGCTAGGTAACCGGTCACCGGTCAATAGCCGGTTGACTTTGGTCAGCTCGAGCCGAGATCGAACCCCAAAAAATTCCGGAAAATTCCGAACCCGTACTTCCAAAGGGATCGAGTCTGGTTCAGAATGGCGAAACAGGTCCGCTCGGATAGGCCGTCTAGCCTGCGACTCGAATCAGGAGCGTTGTCATGTCTGGCCGAGATGTCCGTTCGTTTCCGTCCAGCGGCTTTACGCTGGTGGAATTGCTGGTGGTTACCGCGGTGATTGGTGGTCTGTTGGCACTCGGGTTGCCGGCGGTCCAGGCGGCGCGCGAGGTGGCTCGCCGCTCGCACTGTGCGAACAACCTGCGTCAAATCGGGTTGGGCATGCAGAACTATGCCACGCTGCATCAGGCGTTTCCGGCCGGTCAGCGCCTGATGACCTTTGGGCACAAGACCTGGGGTTGGCCGGCGTTCTTTTTGGAATGGATTGACGAATCGGCGTTACTGGAGCAAATCGACTTCGCTCGGCCGCTGTGGGGACCCGAGAATCGCCCGGCCGTCTCGACGGTGATCGCCACCTATTTGTGCCCGAGCACAGGCCGAGTTCACCCGACCCGGACGGGCAATCGCATCCGCCTGGATCTGATCAATCCGGGCGAGTGGGATCCCGGCACGGGCGAGGATATGGCTTGTATCGACTATGCCGGGATCAGCG
>SLEY01000096.1 GCA_007124535.1 Planctomycetaceae bacterium | reverse complement strand
TCCACCTGGAACGTGCCGGTTTCCGAGGTGAATGCCAGGACCGCTCCGCTCGTCGGTTCACCAAGCAAGGACGGGTGGGTGCTTGCAGGAGCGATGGGCATTTCGACAACCGGTCCTGCAGACGAAATCTCGTCCGATGACGGCATTGTGAGCGATGCACTTCCCGCCATAAAAGGTAGAATACCCTCGCTGCTTAACAAAGTGCGTTGCTCCAGGCACTCCAAGAGCAACCGGCGGCGGAACTGAGGTTGCGGGTGACGTTGGTTCCTGTTTCGCCATGAGTTTGGGGGGGTCGCGAAATCAACGGGACGGCCCGATCTGAATGACTTGCGGGACATGCTTCATGACTCCCTAAACGTGGCCAAGTAGGCGAAAGGACGAGGCGCGAAAATCAAAACAAACCAGCGGTCAAGAGGCACCGCGATAAAGAGCTGAAAGTACCTTGGTCCGGCGCGATGTCAACTCCCGTCAAACGGCCTTTTGCAATACGCAATTAGAGGGGGCCCTCTTCGGCGCAGGATCACTGCGCTCGTCCACAACCAAGGATCGCGAATGCGGGGTCGCCCCGGAAACGGCACGCTCAAGGGTGAGCACCAAGGGGGGCTGGGATAAGTCACTTTAAGCCACTACGAGGGGTGACTTTTCAGTTAAGCGAGGGGGTTATTATGGGAATTCAGCCTTGATATTCGCGGCCGCCCCCGCAACGAGCCACCAGCCGGGCGATGTCCTGTTTGGCCCAGGTCACGGATTGGCGATCGGAACCGAGCACTTCCCAGCGGGCCAAACCGTCCTCACTCTGGGAAATCCGCTGGCAGACCTGGAGCCAATCGCCGGAGACGGGGGTCTGCGAGTCGACTCGGAACGGCAGTCCGCGGCGCATCAGGGTGGCTTCTAACGGGGTCCCATCCGCCATGCGATCGGTGACCGCCGCGCCTTGCGAAACAAAGTGTTCCTGGACGGCCTGCAGGGCCGCGGCCCGCTGCGGGTCGCTGGCGAATTTGTAGCCCCACTCCCGCTCGCGCACCGTGGTGGCCTGCCGTTCCAACAAATGCTCGACCCGCTCCGGAGCGTCACGCCAGACCCGGGCGGCCAGCAGGGCCAGGTACAGCGTGTTTTCCGTGCAGAATCGCTGCCCGCGCCGTTGGAATGCGGTATAGAAATGAGCCGATTCTTCCACCGCGCCTAACCGATCCGGCACAGCATACAATTGATGCTTGATCTGCGAATGCCCGTTGCGGATGATGTCGACCGACAGGCCGGAGCGGGCCATTTCGATCACCGCCAGCGGGCTGGACTTCAAATCGGCATAGACTCCGCTGCCTTGCCCGGCGAAGTGGCGGCGGATCTCCGGCAAGAGGGCGGCGTACACGAAACTGGACGAGACATAGCGACCATCGCCGTGGTAGAAGTCGATCCGATCCCCGTCGCCGTCAAAGAAGTTGGCCAAGTGGAAATCGCCTGCTTGGAACCGGGCCAAGCCGGCGCGGATGACGTCCGCTTTGACCGGGTTGGGATCGCCCAAGGGAAAGCGGCCGTCGGCGGCGAAATGCTCCGCGGACAATTCGGCGCCCGCCTCCTCGAACCCCAGCATCATCTCACGACCCGCCGCACCGTGCAGGTAATCCTGAAAGATCCGCAAACCTCGCAGTTCGCCCCGCTCGACTTCGGCCAACTCCCGGCTGAACGTCAGGTACTCGCCCATCCGGTCCACCGCACGGACCTTTCCTCCCGCAACCGGGCCACATGCGGACCCCAGTTGATACAAACGACGGATCTCGTCCAGCCCGCCCGCCGGCCCCGTGGCGGCGGCGATCGGACGCAAACCGGGACTGAGGATCTTCTGGCCCGTATCTCCCGCCGGATTGTGCGAGGCGCCGATCATCACCCCCGCCGCCTCCGGATAACAGCTGGCCACGAAATAGAAATAACACGTGGAACAAGGACCCGGCAGGTACAGCACCGTCAAGCCGGCTCGGCGGAATTCGTCCGCCGCCAACGTCAGACACTCGGGACCCGTCTGCCGCGCGTCGTGGGCCAGCAACACGCAATTTGTTTCCAACACCTCGCGGAAGTAACGGGCTTCCGCAGCGGCCAGTCGCTGCACCAATTCGGGGGGCAAATTTCGGGCCGGAGTGCGAATGTCATAGGCCCGGAACATCGAAAGATTCAACGCATCCCCCATGCCTTGCCAACCCTCCCTCTACCCGGAAACCCACAAATCACTTCAGAAATCGGCCCAAACTCCCCAGCCGATCCGCCGTTCGGTACGGTCGTACCACTCGTATTGATCGCTCTTGCCCTGGAAAAACTGGACCCCCGTGCGCAGCAGCGAACCGCGGGCATACCGCCGCCAAGCCCAGCCGGCCTGCACGACCCAGTGCCCCCCGAAATCGACCTCCTCACGCAGATGAGCGTTCAATGCCGCAAACGGCGCCCCCCGCAAACCCGTGTCCGCGGCCGGCGCCCAGTCCGCCCCGAATTGAAACTCCCAGGGCTCGGCCCCGTCATCGACGCTGAAAGCATAAGCCGTTTCGGCATACAGCCGCAAACGCTCCGTCCAGTAGTACCCGAGAGCCAGCATCCAGGCATCACGTACATAATTCAAACGCCGCAGTTCGTCCGGATCGGTCATCAGGATGTACTCGTCCCCCAAATGGGCACTGATATGGTAATAGCCCGTCTTGAACTGCCACGGCCCCTCCGCCCAGGTGATGGGCACACCAATGCGGAAGTCGGAGGACAGCAGCGGAGCACTGGCGGAAATCGGGTCCAGCCGGGCTTGAGTGCCGCCTTCGATGTCGATCTGCCAACCCTCTGGACGAATCGGATCGCAGGTCCCCCAACGCAACAACCCCAAACGGCCGCCTAACGCGGTGTCCCATAACGTCCCCTCCCGGCGGTCCCAATTCAGAAACGACGCAAATCGGCTCTCCTTCTGACCCGCCAGATAGGAACGATACATCAGTCCCAGCGGCATGACTTGCCAAGTCCAGTCCTCACCGTGAAACAGCGTCTCGGCATCGATCCAATCCCGGATCCGCACGCAACGGGGAACACGCGGGCGCAGCCGTTCCGGAACATACCAAAACGGGGAGGCATCCTCCGGCATCAAAGTGCCCGACTCATCGACGGGGGGTGACAGCTCATCGGCGGGGGGTGACAGCTCATCGGCGGGGGACGACGGCGCCTCGGCTGCCACTGGACGCAACGTGCGCTGAGGCTCCGACCAGACGGCACTCCCCGGCCCGGAAACCGGCGTGACCGGCGCCGCCGGAAGCAGCTTCTGCTCCGAATCGACGCCCACCTTCGCCGGGGGCTTCAACTCC
>SLEY01000117.1 GCA_007124535.1 Planctomycetaceae bacterium | reverse complement strand
GTATCTTCTCGATGGCTGGGCTGACCCCGTTTGCGCAAATCGGTACCCCATACGTTATCTCCCTTTCGTGCTTTCGCCCTTTCGATCTTTCGCGATTCCTCCTCCCCGGTGGGACCGCCCCATTTGGGGTTCGCCGTCAACTGGCAATCAAGGTGGCGACATTCGCTGTCTTCTTAAATTGGCGGTCGAATGGTCCGCGCGACAGGGGGGCAAACGGGGACACCCAGCTTTATTCTGAGGAACTCCCCGTTGGAGCAGGAAAATCTGCCCCCTTTCCAGACAGAGATGCACCACCCAGGGGTTGTGTTGCCGCTCGATTCGCTGGGCGGTTGGATGGGTGTCCCCATTTCGCACTTGTTGGATGGGTGTCCCCATTTCGCACATGGAAACCCCAAGCCGCCTCGGCTCCGCGGTTCAGTTCAACTACGTTCTGTCCTGCCGGCTTCCGGGTCGCGTTCGCCCCGATAGAGGGTCACCCCCGGGAAGCCAGCGGGATAGAACGCTTAACGTTCGCCAAGCAGAGTGGTTTGATTCCCACACGCCAATTCTGGCCTTGATTTTGGCCAGATTCATGCTAGCCTGAAGACATGCGGTACGAGATCGTCCTCACCGACACGGCCAAGGAGCACTACAAGACATTGACCGCGCGTTGGCAAGCTGTAGTCCGGGATGGGATGGAAGCCCATCTGCGGCACGAGCCGACGAAGGTCAGTCGCAGTCGCATTAAGCGCCTGCGAGACATGGCCCACCCGGAGTACCGGTTGCGTCTGGACGAGTACCGAGTGTTCTATGACGTGGAAGCCGAGCGCGTGACCGTCTTGGCAATCGTCCCGAAGACGGATACGGAAGCATGGCTCCGTGAGCATGGGGAGACAGCGTAATGATCACCGCGGCACTTAGCGAACTGAAAGACCACCTCTCCTCCTACGTGAAGAAAGCGGCTAAGGAGGAAGTCCTTATCACGAATCACGGGAAACCCGTCGGTGTCATCAAGGGTTTCGCCAACGAAGACGAGTACCTGGAATACCGTCTCTTGAACGACCCACGGTTCCACAGGATCGTGGGACGTTCCCGCAAGGAGGCCCGGAAAGGGAAGGTGACCAAGCTCGACGATCTAGGATAGGAATGGCGAACAATGCGGTGAACGGGAGCCCGCCGATGCGCGGGATAGGAAATCACGGTGTTTTTTCGGCGTCCCCGGTACGGCCGGGGCATTCGGCTCCCGGGCGGATAGGAGCGGATCGCCGTACGGCCTACGAATCGCCAGAACCGCATCTCCGCAGTCCCCGACAACCGCACCTCTCCCGCCATTGCGGAACTCCTGCGAACAGCCAACGACTTCCGGCAGCACAACCGACCCAAGGGCTGGTGACCAAAGAGTTGAAAGCCAAAATCATGCTGAGCCAATACCTCCCACACCCACCACGCACCCCACCAACCTTTCCCTCCCATCGAGGGAAAAAAGTGCAAATCAGCCGATTTGCTCCGATCGATTATGCATGGTAACTCGGCTTGGGAATTGGCCGAAATGTACTTTTCCATCGCTCGGTGACCGCGGGACGCTCCTTGCCAGTCCGTTCCCGTCCCCAGCGTTACGACCCACCGAACGACCAGTGCTCGAAACTGGACAGTGGCGTGGAGGCAGGGTGAGACGGAGGTGTCCAGTGTTGTGTGTGTTGGGCAATTTGGAGATGGCTGGCAATTTAGGTGATTTGACAGTCGTGGCAGACACTCCAGATGGGTATCCTGTCTCCGATCAAGCCAACTGGTTGAGGGCGTCTTTCTTTCCGCGAGTCCAGACCGTAGCAGTGTCGGAACCACGCATAACCCGGAATCGCCCCAGGTTCCGTTCTCGGCCCCTGTGGCCTCGCTGCTGGCGTTTCGGCCAGCTTGTGGGAACCCTTGCGACAGCCAAAGATTAGGGCAGACTGGGCTGATCGACGGACTTGTTTTTGTATTTTCAGGGGGCCACCTTTTACCTTGGGTGTCGCGGTGGCAAAAAGGTGCATGGAGCGTCAGCTGCGCAAGTATCCACACATGTAAGTGTTGCTGAGGTTAAATTTCGGCGACCTTGACGAGTTTGCGCTACCGACTGATCGCTCGTTTCGACCAGAATCGCCAGGAAACGCGCGTGCGGTACGCTAGGAGTCGCACCTGCTTGCGTTTGTGCGGGGCATCCGTAGGACTCCTGATCGCGGGGCAACTGCCAGAGAACGGCAAACCAAACCGGGTCCGTTTCGGAAAAACCGGCCGATGTCAGCGGTTTTCTTCCCGCTCCCGACAATCGCTTGTCTGAACTCGGGATGGGACCTCGGAGCCAGGCGTAAATCATCTTTCGATCGCTTGACACAGAATCGAGGCGGCGGCTTGGCTCGTCAGTCAGCGACCCAGGTGGCCAAGCGAGCGGCGAAATGGCATCATTCCGGCATGACAACGATACTTACGGCAGAACAGGTTGCGGATTTGGAACGGACATCTGCGGCGGCAGCAAAGCGACTTCCTGGCCTACACGAACCACGAAGGGGAAAAGGCAGACTTCCACAGCCTACGGCATACTTGCGGGGCATAGCTTGCACTGGCAGGGGTCCACCCGAAAGTAGTTCAAACCGAAATGCGGCATAGCGTCATCACCTTGACTCTGGACACCTACGGCCATTTGTTCCCCGGACAGGACGCGGCGGCGGTGGCGGCCCTGCCCGGCATGATGAACGGATCGACGGACACCCCCGAGGCCCTGCAGGCGACGGGAACAGATGACGCGACGCCCGGTGATCCCGATTCAATGCGGGGGCAAATGCGGGGGCAGTTGGGATTCAAAACCGGGCGAGACGCTGCGGGAACGTACAAACTGGATGAAGACAACCAGAATCTAGGCGATGATCGTAACGTCTTGCCTGACAAGCGTTTACGCGAAAAAATGCGGGACGTGGCAGGACGTGGCAAAGTGAGGTTGCTGGGACTCGAACCCAGGACCTACGGATTAAAAGTCCGTTGCTCTACCGACTGAGCTACAACCTCGAAATCGTTGTCTTGTAGCGACTTACGATGATCACCGATGATGCTCGGAAGGCGCCAGCACATCGCAGTCCTTTGTTGTGCAAGGCGACTCACGTAATCAGCAAATCTACCAAATCGAGTTCCGGCGGAGAAGGGGGCCTCGGCAGTCATTCCAAACCACGCCCCGATTTTCCGCTTTTCCCACATGCCAGCGGCGATGGGCAAGAGGATCCCACGGGATTTCCTGCGAAGTGGGCAGCAAATGGGCAGCGCGTTTTGAAAAAAAAGCTGACCGTCACGGATTTTGGGGAGGGCAGTTCACGCGACCGAAGCGCGCTTGCCCAAAACTCCCAGTCTTCCGGTTGGTGTTTCAATACCGCTGCGAGCGGGTAAGAAATTGGGGAATCTGCAGGAAATGGTCGTGACACGGAGCACGAAAAGAACCATGATCCATCAGGCGTCCTCCTCCTGCAGAGGGAGTCTAAGGCCCCCTCCCCAAAATCCGTGACGGTCAGGAATGTACCGATCGTAGATACTGCAAGGCGTGTCGTTTCTCCCCCGTTTCCGTATTGGTGGAAATGAAGGGGGTAGTTGGGTAGGATTCAGTGGTCGGGGCATTGAATTGACTCCCTCTTTTTGGGGGCGGGCGATTACATTGATGCCGCTGTTGCAGTAACATCGCCGACGGTATAGTGTAACGGAAGTGGTGAATTTGAACGCGTTCCCAAGAATAAACCATCCAAATGGGATCGTGCTTTCTGGCTTCGGGTGGGGGTCACTAACTGGAATGGAAGGTAACAAGCTGTGTCTTCAACAGCAGGGCGTCAGTTATGAGCGAAGCAGCACGTGATTCGATCTTGGATCGGAGTCAGGCACTTTCGGTTGCATACAGTTCACCACCGTTGGTTGAGGTGGCTATGTCGGTTCAATTTGAGCCTCCGAAGGGGATGAATCTTGGCCACTTTGGTGCATTCTGGGTTACCCAAAAGGAGTTACTACCGTCTGTTCGTGTCGCAAACCCAATTGTGGCAGCACGCGAAGACTTCGGTGAGCAGACGCAGTGGCGGCCACCCCGACTGCGATTTGCTTTGTCGAGTGACCCAGACTGTCGCCTGCAAATGACATCGGCCGACGATCAATGGGTGGGGCAGGTTCAGCGAGATAGGCTCGTTGTGAACTGGCGAAAGCGAACCGGGAAGTATCCGAGTTTCACTGCGACGTGGATACGCTTTCAGGAGACATGGCAATCGTGGGAGGATTTTCTGAGTGAGTTCAAGTTCGCATCGCTCAGGCCGTGGCTCTGGGAATTAACTTACGTAAATCGAATACCGAGAGGCACTTTATGGGAATCACCCAATGATTGGCCTAGTGTCTTTCCTGGCTTGTGGGGAAGCGACTTTGCCGCCAGCAGTGGCATCGGGCTTCGCGGATTTCAAGGGCAATGGGTATGGGCATCCACTAACCCTGTTGCACGACTTTACCTTGATGTGAAGCCTGGCCAGTCTAGTGACGAGTTGCCGCAGGACACACTGATTCTGACCTTGACGGCGCGCGGGCCTATAGCTGTCCCCGAAAATAGAGCGGCAGGGCATGATTCTTCAGAGGCCAATTCGATCGAACACGGAATGAATTGGGGCCATGACTTGATCGTGTCGACATTTGACAGGATCTCATCGGAACTCGCCAAGAACACGTGGGGACGAGAATGCTAGCCTTAACGGAGAACAACGCGACTCGCGGGTGGGCGGAGACGGAGGACAACGCCACTTGTGGGCGTGCGGAGACGGACTCCATTGCGACCGAGTTGGAGCAAGCTGAGAGTCCATTGTGGGAGGAGTGCATGAATGCCTTGCTCGATATTCTGCACAGGTTCAAATCGGAGGCTACCGACAACGAACTTCCAAACCCCACTGCGATTCATGCTGCGCTTAATTGGATCACCGTTCTTCGGAAGGAATTTCCTTGTCAACCGCCAACGTATGTTGTTGCTGAGCCTGGTGGTGGCATAATCGTCGAACGTCGAGCCAGGATCACGGGGAAGGACAGTCTGTGCGAATTGACCTTCTACAACGATGGCCGCGCTGAAAGAACCGACTACATCAACGGCCGCGTTGTGGAAATGCTCCCGATACAACAGAACCCGCATGACTGTGACACATAACGTGCCACGTCCCTTTGGCTCCTACACACGTGCAATGACGCCATGCCTACACCTGCCGTTGACGAAAAAGAAGTGCTCTTTCGCCAGGTGAAGCCTGGCGGAGATCCGATCTTCTTTGATCCTGACCGAAAGCCGGCGGTGCATCGCGCGGTTTTTCTGCCGTCCAACGACGATCCGGACGGCCTTTCAATCATCCGGAGCAAGTTTCGTTCCCGCGTTTGGTCTGCTTTTAGGCCGGAGAAGCCAGGTGTGCGATTTCGACTTGCATGTCTGCGCATTCCAGACTTACTGCAGGTGGCCGATGATTGCGGCATCCAGCAACTGAACTACCAGTCAACGCCCGATGTGCTAGACAAGCGTCACGGTGAACCCTGGGCTCACAGCGTCATCGCTGAAATCAACAGGAAGGACTACAATTCCGACCAGGATGCTAAGAGGCGGATAAAAGAATGGGCTTTGCGCTTGGCTGATAATCTAGCCAATCATGATATCATCGGCCCCTTTGATGAGCCGCGGGATTGTGATCAATACAGGCCGAACGTTGGATATGGTTGTTTGAAGTCGACTTAGGTCACTTGACGGTTCCGGGCGGGGTCTCTACGTGGCGGCTTGCTCGGTCTGGGCGATGGCCAGGTTACGTTCGAGCAGACGAGCCAGCAGATCGTCGTCGGAGATGTCGGGCGGCCAGCCGTAGGCATCGAAGACGGCTTCGTCCAGTCGGCGGTGTCGGTCAATTCCTGGATCCGCGGATCTTCCGGATTTCCGCCACATCCAGCCGCTACAAATAGGCGCGCCAATGCCGCCAATGGTACTAGGTTTCGCATCGTGGGGTCTCCGGTGAGGGGTTCGGATCATTCGATTATCCCCCTGATTGATATTCGTGCAAGACGGACACAAATTCGGGCCAGCAGACTGTTGCCCTTCCGCCTGTTTTTGCTGTGCCCTTATGTCCGCTGCCGTCCGTTCCGCAATTTGCGGGAGGGGCATGGTCCCGGCGGACGTGGGGGCGGGGAGGTCGGGGCCGTTGTCAAGGGAAATCTGAGTGTTGCATAAAATAATCTCGCTTGGTCTGCGAATGGTCAGAAACATCTTGAGTTGGCTAGATGCACCTACACGACGCACCTGCCTTCCGCCTTGTGGAGCCATTAAAAGTGAAACGGGAGTCGAACAATGAAAACGAATCTGAGCGACCTGCAAAATGCAACCGAACTGGCCATAGCGATCACCAACGTCTCCTGGCTCCTGGGGATACTCACCAAATCGAACCAACAGGAAACGCGGCCAAAACGCACACTTCATGGCTTCATTGGGTGGGTTACCAAGGCAACTTGGCCAGAGTGGCCCAATGATAGGCCGGGAAAGTCCCGTCCTCTGGACGGCGTATGGAATTGGTTCGTTTCAGAGGCCGACCACAACCCTGCAGACGCTAGGGAAAAGGGGATTTGGGGGGACCCGGGCTTGTGTTGGCATCACGCCGTGTTTAACCACGGCCGAGCTTTACGAGGGTTGATCAAAGAGTTGCGCCGCCCCGGAAAGAAGTGGGATCCCGAGCGCGCTGCGGATGATCTGGACTGGCCCCAGTTTAGCACGGAACTGCGGGAGCATCAATTTGAGAAGATATGCACGACGACGGACACCCCCCAACCCCTGCGGGTGACCGGATTAGACGGAGCGGGGGCACAAATGGGCAGCAAATGGGCAGCGCGCAAACGGCAAAACGACAACAAACGGGGCGGGACGTGGCGAACAGGACAAAGGGGGCGGGAACTCGACAGGGGAGCGTAAACCCATGAAAACAAAGGGTTTAGGCGGTTTTCGGCGGGACGTGGCGGGGAGGGGCGGGAGTAGGCCCGGAGGGATTTGAACCCCCGACCAAGGGATTATGAGTCCCCTGCTCTGACCGCTGAGCTACGGGCCCGATTGGTGTGTTCAGCCGCATTGATTGTTACAGATTGGGGCGTCCGGGTCCATCGGGGGTTGGTTGGAGCGGGGCGGGGATGGGGGTGCGGAGGTGGTGGATCAGGTCGGGGAGTTGGTCGAAGCGGTCGAGTCGGACGCCGACGGCTCCGCCGCCCGGATGCGGTTCGACAAACTCCTGCTGGGGTTCCAGGTCGAAACGGCGGTAAAAGGCTTGGCGGATGAACGTTTTGACTTGGGGCACATCCACTTCGGTGGCGTCGATGTGCAGTTGGAAGAAATCGCCTTGACCGGCGGCGTTGACGCGAACGGCGACGGCTTGCTGGCCGAAGGCGCGTTTCAGCATGGCTTCGGCCAGATCGATCAGGGCCAGGCCGCGGAAGAAGTTGCCGCCAACCAAGTGATGGAACTGGGGCGGATCGGGGGCGGCCAGCGTGGCGTCGTCCAGGCCGCGGTTGTAGTCGACGGGTGTGGCTTGATAGCGGGTCAACCAGCGGTCGAGCAGGGCGGGGCCGCTGAATCCGGATTCCCAAGGCAGCTCGCCCAGCAGCGCCTGGCGGTCCGGCAGTTGCCGGGGATCGATGTCGAAACACCGGTCTCCGCCTTGGGATCGGGTGACGCAGTCGATCCACTGGTCGGTGTGGTGCATCAGGTAGAAGTTCTTGGCGACTTCGCCGAACAGGTAGGCAACCATGGCTCGTAAAGGTGCTCCGGTTTCGGAGCGGATCGTTCCATCCGGCTCGGTGCGGCGGAGCGAGGGTTCCCGCCAGCCGGCGAAGAGGCTCTCGATGTGGGCGTCCGCTTTTTCGGTGGCGTTCAGGGCGGGCAGCCGGTAGGCCTCGATCAGCTGTTCGATGTACCAGGGGCGGCATTCGGAAACCTGTTGTCGCAGTTGCTGTTGGGTGGCGTGCAGCGGCAATTGGGCCAGCAACTGGGCGATCCATCGCCGCCGTTGCGGGCTCAACTGGCCGGTCTCCAGCAGTTCCTGCTCGATTTCCTGGAAGAAGTCGCGGTCCAGGGGCAGGCGGGTGAGGAGGGCGGCCAATTCGGCGGCCTTGCCCGTCATTTTTCGCATTTCGGCGGCGATCAGGCGTCCCGGTTCGGGGGCCCCGGCATAGGTTCCCGCGGACCATTGCCAAGCGGTTCGGTCGCGATCGACGCTGTAGACGAAGAGGATGGGAAAGCGGTCGGTCGGTACGGGAAAGGTGCCGAGGATACGGTAGTTTTCACGGGGGTTCGAGGAGACCAGGGTCCCGCGTCCGGGCCGGCCGGTCTGTTCGGTGGCTTGGTCCAGGGCTCCTGCACGGACGCCCGTACCGTACTCGGCCTGGCACGCCAGGTGGACCAGCATTTCCGGTGCGATGCCCAGGTCGTAGAGGGCATTGATGGCGTTCTTGACGGCCACGGTGACGGCGGACGAGCTGGAGAATCCGCCTTGCGGGATATTTCCGGTCGACATCACCCGGAGGCCGCGGAACCCGTCGCGTCCCAGGAACGTTTGCACGCGGGCGCCCAGATTGCCGTCGCGCAAGGTGCGCATCGAGGCGATGGCATTGCCGATCAACGAGAACGGCCGCCGCATGCTGTTGCTGACCCACAGCGAGGTCGGCGGCAGCGGCTGCTGGTGCTGCCGCCGCCGCTCCAACTCGCGGTCCGTGAAATAGCCCAGCGACAGCAGCAGGTTTTCGGCCATGCGGGTACCGAAGCCTTCGTAGCTGTACCAGTCCGCCACTTCGGTTCCCGGATACATGCAGTCGTTATCGGCGGGCAGCGCGTTCAATTTCTCGCGGAACAAGGGATTGGTGGGGAACAGATGGATATTCCCGTCGTCGGAACTCTGGATCAGGATCACCACCTGTTCGCGGTCGTCCGCCTGGCGGGCTCCGAAGGGCATTTGCCAGGCGGGTCCGAAGAAGCGGCCCATGTCCGGATGCATAAAGGCGATTCGCAGGCGCCCGCCCGCCACGCCGATACCGATCGGGTGCTCCGGGCGGAAGCCCAGCCGTTCCTGATCGGCAGCGGTGTAGAGTTCTTCCAGTTGGGCGGCGATCGCGGCGGTCTGGCCCGCGGGCCGTTCCGCGCGGATCGCCTCGGCGATGCGCGGGACATTACCTTCGGGGGGGCCCGCGTCCCAACCCGACGATCTCAGCAGGCCTTCGAGCAAAGCCAAGTCCATCGGCCGTGTCACATCCGAGCAGAGCAGGTCGTATTCGGGGTCCGCGACGGTCGTAGTGATCGTGCGGATTTCGCCCCCATGACGACTGATCGCCTGGACCATGTCCGTAATATAATACTGCTGTTGGGCATTGTCGTTGGTCAGTTCGTTCAGATAGCGGCGGAGGGTGGAGGCTCGGATGGCATACAGGGGGCAATTGCCCTCGGTCGTCGCCAGCAGTTTTTGCCGTTCGGGTCCGGGCGGCAGGGCGTCGATATCCCGCTGTTCGACGATCCGCAGCACACGGCGTGCCGAGTCGCGCACCACCCGTCCTTTGCCCCGGTTCCGCGGCGGCTCATAGATTGCACTCAGCAACGTCAGTTCGGCTTCCCGCGTTCCCAGCGAATGCGTTTCCATCAGTCGCTGGAAAACCGCGCTGGTGACGATGCGATCGCCCATGGTGATCACCAGCAGCGGATCGACCTGTTCCAGTTCCGGCACGCTGAACACTTCGTAGGCGGCAAACGCGGTACCGCCGGTCGGGTTGTCCGAGCGGACATAGATATTGTCGTCGCCCAAGGCGGCGGCGACCTCCTCGTGTCGATAGCCGACCAAACAGATCACCGGCACCGCTTGCAGTTCACGAAACGCTTGGATCGAATGCCGTGCCAGGGGCAGGCCACAGACCGGTTGCGCGCATTTGGGCGCCTGGCCGAAACGCGTGCCCTTGCCGGCCGCCAGGATCACCAGCACCGGTTGGTCGGCATCGAACTGGCCCGCGTGATCCAAGACATGCGGGTTCAGGATCTTATCCGTGCTCCGTCGCACCGCCTTGCTCAGCGGCCGTTTTCCGATCATCTGGGCCATCCCAATTCTCCCCGAACAAGTTTTCTTCATCCCTCCGTAAAGTACCGGCTTGCCGGGCAAAATTCGGGGTTTTGCCGGGAAGAGCCGGTCAGCGGAAGCGATACTGAGTGCAATTTTAGCTCAAAGTCGCCAGTTTGGCCGGGGATTTACCGAGAGGGGCGGAAAAGCGGAGGGCGGATGGCAAGATCGTCCCGGATCTGATAGAAACCGGGTAGGATATTGCCAGTGCGTCGCAGTGTTCGGCTCCGGAACCTATCCGCAACCTTTGTGAACCAGGAGCGTTCGAAATGGCCAACGTTTTGCAGAACATTCCTTCGGTCAACGAACTGTTGGAGCGTCCCCCGTTAAGGAACTTGGTCGAGCGGGTCAGCCGCACGACGGTGGTAGGCGGTGTCCGCCATTTTCTGGACAATCTCCGTCACGATTTGCAGCAGGCGGCTGCCGATGCGGAAATGCCATCGCCCGGCGAGTTAGCGGAGCGGATTGCCCAATGGATCACGGCGGACCAGACTCCGAATTTACGGCCGGTGATCAACGCCACCGGAGTCCTGTTGCACACCGGGCTGGGCCGGGCTCCGTTAGCCGAAGCGGCGGTCCAGGCGTTGCAGGACATCGGCCGGGGTTACGCGTCGCTGGAAGTGGACGTCGCCACGGGGCAACGTTCCCAGCGGCAAGCGGACGTGGCCCACATCCTGCGACGTTTGACGGGAGCCGAATCGGCGGTGGTGGTGAACAATAATGCCGGCGCGACGCTGCTGGCCTTGGCCGCGCTGGCCGACGACCGGGAGGTGATTGTCTCGCGCGGCGAGTTGGTGGAAATCGGGGGCAGCTTCCGGCTTCCGGACGTCATGGAATTCAGCGGCGCCCGGCTGCGCGAGGTGGGGACGACCAACAAGACTCGTTTGGACGATTTTGCGGCAGCGATCGGTCCTCAGACGGCCGCCCTGATGCGGGTGCATGCCAGCAATTTTGCCATCGTGGGGTTTACCGAGCGGGCTCCGCTGGAAGGCCTGGTCGATTTGGCGCACCGCAACAAGCTGCTATTCATCGACGATATTGGTTCGGGGGCCTTGCACGATTTCGGCGCTTACCGTTTGGGGGACGAGCCGGTGATTGGGGCCAGTTTGCGGGCCGGAGCGGATGTGGTGCTGTTCAGCGGCGACAAACTGCTGGGCGGGCCCCAATGCGGGATCCTTTTGGGGCGGGAAGAACCGATCCGCCGGATCGCCAGTCACCCCCTGATGCGGGCCCTGCGAGTGGACAAACTCACGCTGGCAGCCTTGATTGCCACGCTCAGGCTGCACCAGGACCGCGAGCGGGCCGAACAATCGATCCCCTTGCTTTCCCTGTTGAGCACCCCCCTGGCGAATCTGCAGAACCGGGCCGAGCGGCTGGCGCCCCAATTGGCGGCGACGGCCGCGGTCGGCCAAGCCGAACCGTTTGCCGCCACCACCTTTGTCGGCGGCGGCAGTGTCCCGACCCAGGAATTGGCCACTTGGTGTCTGGCCGTGACCCCCGCCCACGGCTCGGTCGATGCGATGGCCAAAGCACTTCGCACCGGCCCCATCCCGGTCTTCGGCCGGATCCAGAAAGATCGCCTGCTGTTGGACTTGAAGACCGTCTTTCCGCGCCAGGACATGGAGCTGATCGACGCCTTTCAGCGGCTCGAGCCCACCCCCAACCAGGGCGACACGGAGGAAGCATGACTCCGTGGGGGGCATCGGGGCGCTGGCCCGAGAAATCCCGCCTCGCCCGTCGGGGCATCCTCTTGTCAAAATCGTTTTTTCGCGATACTCCCCAATGAGAACTCCTGCCGCGAGAGGAAGGCAAGGATTTCCCGGGACAACGGGGGCATGGCCCCCTACCATTTTTCGATTTGTGGATAAAACACCCACGGGGCGGCGGCTGGGATCGCGTGCGGACGTCGCAGCGCCCCTTCCATTGAGCCGATCGCCGCACGCCATAGGATGTTGTTCGGAAACTGTTTTAAGAGAGGAAAAGGCATGAGTGTTCTGGTTACCCAACCCGCCCCCGATTTCAAAGTCCAAGCGGTGATGCCGGACGGAACGTTCCAGGAGGTCGGTCTGTCCGACTACCGAGGCAAGTACGTCCTGTTGTTCTTCTATCCGTTGGACTTCACTTTCGTCTGCCCGACCGAGATCATCGCTTTTTCGGATCGCATTCAGGAATTCGAGGC
>SLEY01000253.1 GCA_007124535.1 Planctomycetaceae bacterium | reverse complement strand
CCGGAGAAGGACAGGCCGAACTGGCTGAACCGGTACTGGTAGTCCACCCCCCAGAGCATGGCGCGCCGGGCGGTCTCGTCACCGGTCCACCGGTAGTACTCGTGGAGGATCAACAGATTGCGGTCGGTCTTATAGTGGGGGCCAAGCCGGATGTCGTCCGTGATCGCCGTAGGGTTGTCGAAGTCGATCAGATGGTCGAGCCACTCGCGCGCCCACTCGAGGAACGTGTCGTCCTGCGGCCATGTGTGAAGGATGCCCATGCGCCGGAGGAAGGTGTACACGGAGTCCACTCGGCTGATCAGGCGCGGGATTTCCTCGGGGTCGAAGTGCTGGCTGAAGGCGTCCGCTGTCAAGGAGATCCGTCCCTTTCCAACTCAGTTCAAGGCGGCCTTCCAAAGGCGATGTGCCTTTCGGACCGCGCCGGTTCTGGGAGCCGCTGCGGGAGCTACGGACTTTCCAGCAGCAGCTTGCTCATAAGAAAATCGTTGACATTCTCGTAATCGCTGAGCCTGGGCCCCTCGTCCACGAGCAGGTGGCATTCGTGGCCGATCTCGTCGGACTTCTCCTTCAACTTCACGCCGTAAACGGGGTGGTGGATGCCGTGGCCGGCGTCCAGCGAGGGCAGAGTCATGGGGCGGTTGTAGGTCATCATCAGGGGCGGATCGTCCGCCGTGAGGTGGTTGTAGGGTGAGAACTCGACGTAGAGGGGCTTGTACTGCTCATAGTTCTCGAACGCCTCGGCCATGCTCTTCGCCCCGACCGACAGCCAGATCATGCGGTGCCTCAGCACGTTCGGCCCCAACCATCCCTCGATCACCTTGGGATCTATGGAGGTCTGGCCGTTGACCGCAGCGGCGGCGGTCACTCGGGTGGACTCGCGCAGCACGGGGTCCTCCGCCTCGGGGTCGGCCAGGTCGTCGCGGAGCAGGATGTACATGGAGGTGCAGGCCCCCGCGCTGCCGCCGGTGAGCGCGATGCGGTTCTTGTCAATGTTCCACTCCTCCGCCTTGTGGCGGATGAACTGGATCGCCCGCGCCGCGTCATGCACCGGCGCGGGCAAGGGCGCGTCGCTGCTCAGGCGGTAGTGGATCGAGGCATAGGAAATTCCCCTTTCGAGGAAAGGCCTGACCTGTCCCGAGGACCTCGTCTTGCTTCCCCGCGTCCACCCCCCGCCGTGGATGAAGACCAGTAGCGGCCTGGGGCCATCGCCCTCGGCCTCCCACAGGTCCAAGAGGTTCCGCTCGTGGGGGCCGTAAGGTACATCCGTGTGCGTGGGATCCCCCGGCTTTCTCTGCTCGGCCGAGGCTACTTGTCCCCCAGCCACTATCGCGGCAAGAATGACCGGCAAACACAGCGCGTTCGTGCTCATATCCATGTTCCGTTCCAAGTTGGCCATTTCCGACTGATAAGAATTACTGATAAAAACAGTAACGTAACGCCTTGAACTCCGCTTCCTTCTCCGCTTGATTCACATATTGACCCCAGGCGCGAGGCCCAGGCACCGGCCAAGCCGACAGCCAACCCCGTTGGTCCGGGGAACCGTGCTCCTGAAGCCACAGACTCGACCAGTATCTCCTCGAAGGCTTCGTAGTCCCGCGGTCTGTCGAACCGACGCATCCGACCGACAACACGATTCAACACGTGGTACACGTAACCTCCCCGTGCTGCACGTTTGGTTCTTGACATGACCCGATCCTACCATCGCACGCTCCGCACATCAACTAAACCGAACTTTCTTCTTCTGGCAGGCGTCTATTTGGCATCAAAGGCCAGAAAACACGGGGATTTGACCATTCTGCCGAATTCCCGGTTCTGTCTACAAGCTGATGGACAGCCCCAGGAGCTGAAAGACTCGCTGCTGCAAGGGCGTGGGTTCGGTGAGCCGGTCGAATTCGTTCTCGGGTTGGGAAGCCCATCGGACTCGGTTCTTGCACAACGTCGCCAAGTCCTTCAGAAGACACTGAAAACTCTGTACAGGAAGACCGTCAGACGTACGACGGTCGTGTTCCTTCTGCTTGGCCGCTTCCGAACGTGGTGCCTTGGAAACGATCGACTCACGCGCGGCTTCGGCCGCTTCCCGCTCGTGATCGTCGAAGAGCACTTCGGACAGTTCCGGTCGGATGGCACGATCACCCTAACCGGACTCTTGCCCTGGCGGCAACCAAAGTGAGCGATTGCCGGTCAATTCGCTTCGATCCGCAGAGCAGGCTCCCCGCCCATAGGAACCCCTGTTCCAAGGTAACCAACGGCCCACCGATCGCAACCATCGCCGCGCCCCGCAACCCGCCGACCGGCCTCCAGATCGCCAGAAAACGTGTCCCCATTTCCGCCGAAATGGACCCGAAACGGGGATCTGCGTACCCGAATTCAACAGCCAGCGTACCCGAATTCAACAGGTCGTGTATCATCTGGCCACCGACGTTTTCAACCCTACCAAAGCGGATGTTGCTGTATTCGATTCCCGATTGCACGCGTCCATCACCGAGAATGCGGTAAGCTTCCACACCAAGCAGGCGGATGTTTTCGGTGGAAGCACAGTCACGAACTAGGCCTTTTGCGTCAGCTGACGCCAAAAGCAGCAAGCAGTTCGTGGGCCTGATTCGGGCGATGTACCGAGTTTCGAGTTCTATTGCATTCACGATTCGTGCGGTCTGATTCACCCACCCACCTACAGCAAACGGATGCCGCGAAACTGACGGCTGTTCCATGCAAAGGTCGCCAAGTTGCCAGGCAGCAACCGAACACGAGAACGACGCCCCCGGACCTCCAACATCACCCAAGACGCCGTGTCAGACTCCATCCACGGCCCTTATCCCGCGCCAACAACCTCACCACCCCCATTGATAACCAATTTACCAGCCGACCCAAAAATCCAAGCCCCTCAGTGTCCCGTATTCGCGGGCAAGGCAAAATGTCATAATTCGCACAAAGTGCGTTAGAGAGCCGCTCAGGGCTTTCTGTGACCTTGCCCGGACTTCGCGTACCTTTGGATCGAGCTTTCTTCACGCTGCCTCGCTTCGCTCGGCCGCAACCAAAGAGAGGTCCTTGCTGGCGATCCATCGCGGAGGGGTGCGAGTCGGGTAGCATTAGGGGAGTCCAGCCGCTCCAGCTCAAAGCCCGTGTATCCAGCGGTGCCCTGATTCTCATTGAACCGCCAGGACTCCTGATAATGAAAGCGGGCTTCAATTCGTGTTGCGGTCGAGGCAGGCACGGACGGACTGGTTCCATTGCTCTAAGAATTCCGCCATTTCCTGAACGATCTGAGGATGCTTGTCGGCGAGGTTGTGTTGTTCGCCCGGGTCTTCGACCATGTCGTAGAGTTCCCATTGCCAGGGCGGGCGGGCGAACGGCCGCCCGTCGCCGTAATGAATGAGTTTGTAGGGGTTGTCGATCAGGGCAATGCGCCCGTTGGACTGAAAAGCGATCGGCTGAGCCCGCTGCGACGTGCGGCCTTCGATCAACGGCAACAGGCTGACTCCGTCCAGGGGGCGATCCTCGGGCAGCTCCAGACCCAACACCTCGGCGATGGTCGGCAGGTAATCGGTCGTAACCGCAGGCATCTCGGTCGTGCGCTGCCGGGGGATGCGCCGGGGCCATTCCAACAGGCCGGGCACACGGATGCCGCCGTCGTAGAGATCGCGTTTGCGGCCCCGCAGGAATTTGGCCGAGCCCGGCAGCTGAGTCGATCCTTCGGGGCCGTTGTCCGAGGTCAGCCAAATCATGGTGTTTTCCGCCACGCCCAGTTGTCGCAGTTCCTGCCGCAGTCGCCCGATCTGCTCGTCACTGGCCTTGATGCAACCGTAGTAATGCTGGCGAAACGGGTCCAGCTCCGCAAAGGGCTCCCGATAGTCCCTGCCCGCCACCACCGGCCAGTGCGGCTCATGGAGCCAGAGCACGGCGAAAAAGGGTCGCTCCCTTTCCACGGCATCCCGGATAAAGGGAATCGCACGGTCCATGATCAATTGGACGTTCGGTCCTTCCAGATCTTCGGTGACCTCGTCGCCTTGTTCGTTCCAGTAACGTGTCCCATAGGGGATCACGTTATCGGGATCAATTTCGGGGTCCCACCAGTGTCGCAGGTTGCCCGGATGGTGGGTGAAATCCCGCGGCCGCACCGTGGGGTTGAATGTCGGCACCTTGGATTCGGTCGAGAAGCACACATCGAAATCGCGCCGCCAGGGCGGCGCGAAGTGCTGGGTCTGACCCGGACGCCCGCGGTTGGCATCCCGCACCTCGGTGGTCAGCGTGCCCAAATGCCACTTGCCGAAATGACCCGTACGATACCCGCGTTGTTTCAACAGGGTCGCCAGATTCAATTCGTGTTCCGGCAAATGCCCGACGTTGGCGAAGAAGACGCCGTAGCGGAACGGGTGCCGGCCGGTCAGCGCGCTGCCGCGGGTGGGACTGCAGACGGGCGCCGCCGCGTAAAACCGAGTGAAAACCAACGAAGATTCCGCCATCTTGTCGATCTGCGGCGTGATCGCGTGTTCGCTGCCCTGATAGCCCAGATCGCCGTATCCCAAGTCGTCGAACATCACCAAGATGATATTGGGCGGAGGCTCCGCAGCACGCGCGACCATCGAGGGCAGGGCCGCCCCGGCTGCCAACATCAGCAGCAGGGTTGAGGCAACGGAACGGTTGGACGTCATCGGATGGATTGTACTCGACATGAAAATGCTCCCGGAAATTTCGGAGTCGATGCGTCAGGTGATGGCGGCGCTGCAATCGCCCGTCAGAAATCGGCGCTGCCCGGTGTTCGCGGGAAGGGGATCACGTCGCGGATATTGGCCATCCCGGTGACCAATTGCACCATCCGCTCCAGTCCCAGCCCGAATCCGGCGTGCGGTACGGTCCCGAATCGCCGCAGGTCCAAATACCACCAATAGTCTTCGGGATTCAGCCCTTGCTCCTGCAGGTTCGTGACCAGCACCTCCAGACGCTCCTCACGCTGGCTGCCACCGATGATTTCTCCCACCTTCGGCGCTAAGACGTCCATCGCCCGCACGGTCTGCCGGTCGTCATTCAGCCGCATGTAGAACGGTTTGATGCTCCGCGGGTAGTCGCACACGATCACCGGGGCTTGAAAATGCTGCTCGGTCAAATAGCGTTCGTGTTCGGACTGCAAATCGTTTCCCCAGGCGACGGGGAATTCAAAGCGGGTACCGCTGGCCGCCAGGATTTCGATCGCTTCGGTATAAGTGAGCCGGGCAAAGGGGCGCTGGATAATCATCTCCAGCGTATCCAGCACCGTATCATCCACCCGTTGGTGGAAGAACTGGAGGTCCTCCGCGCAATGCTCGCGAGCCTCGCGGCAAAGGCGTTTCAAGAACCTTTCCGCCAAGTCCATGTCGTCTTCCAGTTCGAAGAAGGCCATTTCCGGTTCGACCATCCAGAACTCGGCCAGGTGGCGCGAGGTATTCGAGTTCTCTGCCCGAAAGGTGGGGCCGAACGTGTAGACTTTGCCCAAAGCCGTGGCGAAGGATTCGGCAGCCAGCTGCCCGCTGACGGTCAGGTACGAGGGCCGATCGAAGAAATCCAGCGAATCATCGAGCGGGTCCGATTGGTTGGCCAAGTGCTCCAGGTCCAACGTGGTGACCCGGAACCGTTCCCCCGCGCCTTCGCAATCGCTGGCCGTGATGATCGGCGTGTGGATGTACAGGAACCCTTCTTCCTGAAAGAAGTCGTGGATGGATCGGCACAGACGATTCCGCACGCGGGCGATGGCGCCGAAGGTATTGGTGCGTGGTCGGAGATGAGCCCACTGGCGGAGTTTTTCGAAGGAGTGCCGTTTTTTTTGCAGGGGGTACGTCTCGGGATCCGCCCAGCCATGGACGTGGACGCCGACCGCCGATAACTCGGTGGCCTGGCCTTTGCCTTGCGAGGCTTGGAGTTGGCCGTGGATCGTCACACTGCAGCCGGCGGTCAAGCGTTTGATCTCGGTTTCGTAGTTCGGCAGCGTCTGGTCGGCGATCACCTGGAGATTGGCCAGGCACGATCCGTCGTTCACCTCCAGGAAACTGAACCCAGCTTTGGAATCCCGGCGGGTGCGGATCCAGCCCTGCACCCGCACCCGGCGTCCCACCGCGTCGGCTTGGCGAGCTGCAACCACTTGGACTGGGGGGTAATTCATTCAGCGGGCTCCGCTCAGTTGGGCCTGCCGCTTGCGGGCGATGATCTCTTCCTGAATGCTGGGCGGCACCTTGCGATACCCCTGCAACTCCATGGTAAACGTCCCTTGCCCTTGCGTCATGCTCCTCAGATCGGTGGCATAGCCGAAGGTCTCCGCCAGGGGGACTTCGGCGACAATCCGCGAGATGCCCTCGCGAATCTCCGTGCCTTGGATCAGCCCGCGCCGGCTGGTCAGATCGCCCGTCACCGGCCCCTGGAACGACTGCGGGCATTCCACCTCGATCCGCATGATCGGTTCCAACAGCACGGGGCGGGTCTTCGGAAAGGACTCGCGAAAACAACCCTGGGCACAGATCTGAAACGCTTTGTCGCTGCTGTCCACCTCGTGGTACGAACCGTCGGCCACCACAGCCCGCAGACCGACCACCGGGTACTGGGCCAGCGGCCCCTTTCCCAGGCAATCGCGAAATCCCTTTTCGATCGACGGCAGGTAACCTTTGGGAATCCGGCCGCCTACCACCGACTCCTCGAAACAGAACGATTCCTCCGCCTCGGCCGGCAACGGCTCCAGACGGCCGACGATGTGGGCGTACTGGCCGGAACCGCCCGTCTGCTTGCGGTGCTTGTAGTTGAACTCGTAAACCGCCGTCGGCGACTCGCGATAACTGACGCGCGGGGCCCCGATCTGCACCGCCACTTTGTACTCCCGGCGAATCCGCTCGACATACACCTCCAGATGCAATTCCCCCATCCCCGCCAGAATCACCTCGCCCGTCTCCGTGTCCGTCGACACCTGAAACGTCGGGTCCTCTTTACGAAATCGGGTCAGCGCCTTGCTCAAACGCTCGGCGTCCGCTCGACTGCACGGTTGGACTGCCACCCGAATGACGGGCTCCGGCACGTACATACTCTCCAGCGTGCAGAATTTGGGCGTGGCCGCATAGGTGTCCCCGCTGGCCGAATCCACGCCCATCACCGCGACGATATCCCCCGCCATCGCGGCATCCATCTCCTGCCGCTTCTCCGCATGCATGCGCACAATCCGACTGAAACGTTCCTTCCGACCCGTGCGCTGGTTGTAATACGTGCCGCCCTTGACAATCCGGCCCTGATACAACCGCATGAACGTCAGTTGGCCGTACGGGTCGTCGACGATCTTGAAAGCCATGCCGACCAGCGGTTGGTCGGGATCGGCAGCCAAGGGGATGGTGGTCTCCTCCGACTCCCAACCTCTGGCGGAGATCTCCCGTTCGGTGGGCGCCGGCAGATAGCGGGTGATGGCGTCCAACAGCGGCTGAACCCCCTTGTTGCGAAATGCGGACCCCAAGAAGACGAGCGTCACATCCTGCTGCTGGACCGCCGCCCGCGCCACTTGGTGAATCAGTTCTTGGGAAACCGGCTCTTCGGCCAGCAGCAACTCCATCAATTCGTCGCTGTACATGGCCAAGGCCTCCAGCATCTGGTTGCGCCCGTCCCGGGCACGATCTTCCAGGGCAGTTGGTATCGGTTGCTCACGCACCCGTTCGCCATCGTCTCCGTCAAAGGACAAGGCCTTCATCGTGACCAGATCGATCACTCCCTGGAAGCGGTCGCCGGCCCCGATGGGCAGTTGCATCAGGATCGCATCATCTCCCAATTGGGAGCGAATTTCCTGCACGACGCGAAAGGGGTCCGCCCCCGTGCGGTCCATTTTGTTGATGAATGCCAGACGCGGGATGTGGTATCGCTTCATTTGGCGATCGACGGTGATCGATTGCGATTGCACGCCGCCCACCGCGCAGAGCACCAGCACCGCCCCGTCCAACACGCGCAGACTCCGTTCGACTTCGACGGTAAAATCAACGTGGCCCGGGGTGTCGATCAGGTTGATCGCATGGTCATTCCATTGGACGGAGGTGGCGGCACTGGTGATCGTGATGCCACGCTCGCGTTCCAGTTCCATGTGGTCCATGGTCGCACCGGTTCCGGCGCCGCGGACCTCTTCCATCTTGTGGATTCGGCCCGTGTAGAATAGCATCCGCTCGCTCAGCGTCGTTTTTCCGGAGTCGATGTGGGCAGAGATGCCGATGTTTCTGAGTTTTTTGAGGTTCATGGGAATGGTTCAAAGGGAAACAAAGCACCCGCTGAAAACGGGGATTAAGAGGCCCGGAATGGCTGTGGGGCCCCGAGTCCACGGCAGGATTCACCCAGCGGCGGTTCGCCAACCGCTGGAGAGTGCGTTATCTTAGCGAAATTCGGTCTGCGGGAAAGGCCCGTATGCGGCAAGTTCTGCGGATTGTCATCCAATTGTGGGGCGCCGCGCCGAGGGCGGCAAGAGGAACGCGATGTCGGACTGTCCATATTTCGAAATTCATCAGAACCAAGACGTTTGCGTGCTGAAGCTGCAGGACCTGGGCGGAGATCGTGCCGCAGTGAACGCATTTGGCCAAGCCCTACTGTCCTACGTCGGGGAAACCCGACCGTTGCGACTGGTCGTGAACCTGGCTGCAATCAAACAATTGTCGTCGCCGGCACTTGCGAAGTTGATGATGGCGGAGAAACAGGTCAAGCGTCACGGGGGCAGGCTTTGCCTCTGTGACCCCCCCGGTGCGGTCGGCGAAGTGCTTTCGCTGGCTTGGCCCGCCCAAGCTGGTGGCCAGTCCGGCCCCCTTACGGAGAGAAAGGCAGTCGAAGAACTGAAGAATTGGCAACCAGATTGATGGAACGTCGCACCGGCCAGGGCAATCGGGATTCGCCGTTTCAGGGGAACTCGCAGCCGTAGTAGGCAACGGTGGGGATGCCGGTGCACTGGCGAACCCGTGCCGCAATCGCGTCGACTTCCCGGTCCCGCAGGGCCCCAACCATCGGTTCGGCCGGCGGGCGAGCGACGGTGTAGACCTGCACCGCCTTCAGTTGTCCGCCTGCCGCCAGGATCGTTTGCAGCCGGTCACAGTAAGCTTCCAGTTCCGCGGGCCCCGGCGGTTCGCCTTCCAGCCGAAAGAACAGGGACTGAATCACGATCGGCCTCCGCTGCGCCGTCTGGGCGAGGTTGTCCACGATCCGTTGCAGCGTGAACCGGCTCTGATTGACGCGGCGGAAATAAGCCTCCGTTCCCGCGTCCAGTTTGGCCCAGATTTCCCCCTGATGGCGATCCAGGATTTCCAGAGCCCGCACGACGTGGGGGCGGTCCAAAAGGCTGGCGTTGGTGATCAATACCATCTTCACCCCCTCGGGCGCCAGAAGGCGCTTGATTTCCGCACACGCCGCCACGACTTCATCAAAATTCCGATGACTGGTGGGTTCGCCATCCCCGGAAAATGCCAGATCCTTCAGACGCTGCTGTCCCGGGGGCACGTTCGCAAACAAAGGATGCCGAATCAGATCGCCTCGCACGGCTGCTTGCAGCAACTCCTCCAACTCGCGCCGCAGTTGTTCCAGATCGACAAAGCGCGTGCTCCCCGGCAGTTTACGATCGACCTGACAATAAATGCAGCCGAAATTGCAGATCTTGTCCGGGTTCAGGTTGATTCCGATCGAAAGTCCCCCCGAGCGGCGGCTGATGACCGGATATACGAACCGGTTGCGCTCGAAGATCCGGTCATGTCGTGTGAAAATCTGGGAAGGAGAACCAGGAGGCATCGTGTCTTTCCGGCAGAAGTCTTGGATGGGGAGAGGCGTTGGGGGTCGCCGTTCATTTGCTGAGTTTGCCGCCGGAGCCCTGAAGCGGCGGGTCCGCCGATCCCGTCTCGGGGGATTTCGCCGGATTCGCTTCGCGCGGGGACCGCACCGGGGCTTCCGTACCCGGGACGATCCGGGGACGCGGCGAGTACTCCTCGATGATCTCGGCCAATTCCTCGGCGTCGATCGATTCGACCTCGATCAAACGTCGCGTCATCGCATCGAGGGCTTGACGGCGGATCTCCAGCAAATGCCGTACCTTCTCGATCGCTTCGTCGATGATCCGGCGCACCTCCTCGTCAATCTCCCGAGCCGTCTTCTCGCTGTGCGTCCGCAATCGTTCGTCCCGCCCGTGAGCCAGAAAGGCCGCTTGACCACTCTCCCGATAGTTTACCCGACCCAACTGGCTCATCCCGAAATCCATCACCATGCTGCGAGCAATCTCGGTGGCACGCTCCAAGTCATTCTGAGCACCGGTCGAAATGTCGTTGTAAACCATCTCCTCCGTTAGTGTTCCCCCCAGAAGCACCTGAATCCGGCTCTCCAACTCCGACTGGGTCATCAGGAACCGGTCCCCCTCCGGCCGCTGCAGGGTGTAGCCCAAAGCGGCGAGCCCGCGGGGAATGATCGAGACCTTGTGGACCGGATCGGTGTTCGGCAAGCTGAATGCGACCAGAGCATGCCCCGCTTCGTGATACGCCACCCGCTGCTTCTCTTCGGCGCTCATCACACGTTGCTTTTTCTCCAACCCGGCCGTGACCCGTTCCACCCCTTCGTTGAATTCGGCCATGCCGACGGCCGATTTCTCTTTCCGCGCCGCCAACAACGCGGCCTCATTGACCAGGTTTGCCAAATCGGAACCCACGAAACCGGGGGTAATCGCGGCGACTTTGTGCAGATCCACCGTGTCATCCAGCTTCACATTCTTCACATGGACCTTCAGGATCTGCTCGCGTCCGCCGATATCCGGCCGATCGACCAACACGGTTCGATCGAAGCGGCCCGGCCGCAGCAAGGCCTGATCCAGGGTTTCCGGGCGATTCGTCGCCGCAATGACAATGACACTGGTGTTCGAATCGAACCCGTCCATTTCGACCAGCAGGGCGTTCAAGGTCTGTTCCCGCTCGTCATGCCCGCCGACCACGCTGCCGCCCCGGCTTTTCCCCAGGGCATCCAACTCGTCGATAAAGATGATGCACGGCGCTTTGGCCTCCGCCTGCTGGAACATATCCCGCACGCGTGCCGCACCGACGCCGACGAACATCTCGACGAAATCGCTGCCCGAGAGGCTGAAATAGGGCACCCCGGCCTCACCGGCAATTGCCTTGGCCAGTAACGTCTTTCCGGTGCCGGGCGGTCCGACCAAAAGCACTCCTTTGGGGATGCGTCCTCCCAGACGCTGATACTTGTCCGGCGATTGCAGGAACCCGACGACCTCCCGCACCTCCTCGACCGCCTCGTCGATGCCCGCCACATCGTTGAAGCTTAAACCGATATCCTCTTGGGCATACAGACGCCCCCGGCTGCGTCCGAAGGCCATCGGGGATCCTGCCCCGCTCAACCGCCGCATCATGAAGATGAACAGCAGGATGAACAGCCCGGAAACAACCAGCATGGGGGCATACGCTTTCCAGATCCCCGGTCCGGGTTCGTTGCTATGCGGAATGCGGTACTCTTCCAACGTCCGCAGGAGTTCATGTTCCTCGACGCTGGAACCCGACTTATGGGTCCGAAAAGCGACTTCGACCGGCTCGGACGCGGCTTCCGCCCCGGTTTGCCCGATGCCCGGGGTCTCTTGAACCGGCTGGCCCTCGGCAGGGAGGATCCAATCGACAATGCGATCCAGTTTGCCCGTAATCGCTTGCTGGCCGTTGCGGACCTCCCGCAGGTTCTGGTACCGGTCCACCCGCGTCTGCCCGTCTCTCAGCGGGATCTCGACGTCGATCGCTCCCGTCCCCTCGACCAGGTTTCCGTCTTCGTCCCGCCGGCTGGCCTCGATCAACCGTTTGAAATCCGAATACGAGACCTCCAGAACGGTATTGTTCACCATCAGCAACACAATGGCCAATCCGCCCAACCCCAAAAACAGGAGGTACCAGACGACGCTGGGACCGTTGGGGGCATTCTTCCCTTCCGGGTTCGGACGGGGGGTACGGGGCTCCTGATCCATACGACGGTCACTCCTCAAATACAACGGCTCGCCCGGCCACCGTAACGAACCGATGCCCGAGGCGAGAAATGGTAGGGTTGCCGGAGACGGGGGCGCGATTTAGAATCTGTCACCAAAGTTCAAGCCGACCCTGAGGTTAATGCGAATGGGTGAATCGAGGTCGCCAGCGGAACCCAGCGGGCCAGCGGCGACGGGTATCTAATTGTTGCCGTCACGCCGAGGGGCGGCAACCGCCCCTCCGGCAATCCGCCCTCCTGTCCCCGCTTGACTGGTTTATGACTCGCCCAGCTCGCAACATCGTGGTTCTCGGTTCAACCGGCAGTATCGGCTGCAGTACGTTGGAGGTGGT
>SLEY01000575.1 GCA_007124535.1 Planctomycetaceae bacterium | reverse complement strand
TCCGAGGTCCACAGCACCAGGGTCCGTTCGTCCAAATCCATCCGCTGCAGGGCCGCCAGGATCTCGCCCATCGACCAATCCAATTCCTCGACCGAATCGCCCCACGGCCCGTTCTCCGATCGGCCCCGAAACCGCTCGCTGGCAAACGGCGCCCGCGTGCTGCCCGGCATGGCGTGCGGCAGGTACAGGAAGAACGGCCGGTCACGATGCTCCCTGATGAACTCGATCGCGCGTTCCGTATAACGTTTCGTCAACTTGTTCCGGTCCGGCGGGGCCTCGATCACCCGCTCGTCCTCCATCAACGGCAAGGGCGGACGCCGGCCGTCCGCCGTCCCCGTCATGTCGTCGCTGTAGGGGATCCCGAAGAAGCTGTCAAAACCGTGCCGGGTGGGAAAGAACGGCGGCTGATCCCCCAGATGCCACTTGCCGATGATCTTGGTGGCGTAACCGGCATCGCCGAGGACCTGGGCAATCGTGATTTCGTCGGCCGAGATCCCCTTCTTGTCGCCGGGGAACAGGACCACCCCGCCCTGCCAGCCCACCTGCATCCCGACTCGCCGCGGGTAACACCCGGTCATCAGACTGGCCCGCGATGGGGTGCATACGCCGCTGGTCGAATAGAAACTGGTCAGCTTCAATCCCTCCGCGGCCATTTGATCCAGGTTCGGGGTGCGGTTGAGCGTCTCCGGGTGGAAACAAGCGACGTCGCCATAGCCCAGATTGTCCACGAAAACCACGATGAAATTCGGCCGCTCCTCGGCCGGCAGCCGGGACGCACGCCCCAGCGATACCAGGGCGACGACCGCCATCAGAAGCCACATGCGATAAGCTCGAAACATGATGCCTTGTCCTTCGAAAAAAGTCCGATTCAATCTGGTTCCTGCAACGCCTCCAGCACCTGGGCTGCCTGGTCCGCCGACCACGCTTCCAGCATCTCGACATGGGCCGCGAGCGGGTTCCCGGCCGCAAGGCTGGCTTCGACTTCCTCGCGCAATCGCTCCTTGGCCGCATGGCTCGCCGCCTCCAGCGCCTCCCATCGCGCCGGTTCTCGAGGACCCTGTTTGCCCAGCCGGTAGGCCGTCCCGTCGACCAGCGGCAGCGGCAAACGCTCCTGACCCATCAGCACGGGAAACGCGACGGTGCGGACGGGCAGGGCGATCCAGGCGCTGGTCAAGAGTTCGGGGTGCTCCGGATGAATCTCGACCGTCATCCCGGAAATGGAGGAACCGAAGCAGATGGACGGATCGCGGGACACGCTGCGGAACAATTCGAAATCGATCGGTTCCTCCGCCTCGCGCAAACGTCCCGCGGCGGGGCTCTTGTTCAACCGGCTGAAGTAGGCCTTCTGCGTATGCACTTTCGACACCACGTGGCGGGCGTTGTTGCAGACCTCCAGAATCACGCCCTCGCGGTCGACGAACAGCCAATGGCTGCCGCCCACGTTGCCGCCCGCATAGTAGCCCTTGGCGACAAAGTCCTCGATAATGGCCAGCGCCTCGGCGCAATTCGAAGCCCGCTCGGCGATGTACCGCAGGATCGAACCCGCCATCATCCCGCGAAACTGGGGCTCGGATGGTTCCAGGGTCAGGGCCGAAGAGTCCTTCTTCCGCTCCGCCGGATAGTCCCCCGCGCCCGCCAAACCCTTCTCGTTGACCATCATCGAGCAGCGGATGGAACTGGAGTTCGACACCGCAATGAACTTGTGGATTCCCTCCAACGAACTGTCGATGAGAAAAGCGGATTGGGGCCGATCCCGGTTGTCTCGCGTCTTGTGGAACCAAATGGCGCCGTCCCGGGCATAGTCCCGCGAAACGGCATACGAGGTGCATTCGTGCAGGAACCGATCGCGGACGGCGCCATCGCCGTAGGCCAGGTACAGGTCTTCGGGGACGCCCGCGGCCCGGGCGATGGCCCGGGATTCCTCCAACCAATGCGGGGCATACCTCTCGGCGATCTCGACGTAGGCCGCAGAACGTGCCAGCAGCGTCTCCTCGGAAATGCCCGCGGCCGCCGCCCGGTCCAAATAGTCCGCCTGCAGATCGCGAGCAATGATCTCCCGGTTCAACTCGCCCCAAGCCGTGCCGATCTGCTCGGGAGTTCCGGCCAGCCGGATCATGCCCACCTGGTCCGCGGTCGCCAAAGCGGGCAGCAGGACCAGAACGAACGCCCATGTCATCAGTCGCATCACGGTTTCTCCTTATCCGTCGCCGGCATCGGCGGCCAATTGCTCGGCGACCTGCTCCAGAAAGGCCACCGACTGGGCATGGATCGCCGGTTCGCTGTCAGCCGTGCGTTCCCATTCGATCCCGAAGTAGGGTTTCAGCCCCTGCCGCTCCACCTCGATCAGGATCTCGGCGATCCGACCTTCGCCCTGCCCCCAGATCACATCCCGGGCCCCGCGGACGCCGAAATCATCCAGGTCCTTCAGATGAAACGTCTTCGCGCGCGCTCCGATCCGCTCCAGCATCTCGACCGGCTCCAGGCCCGAGCGGACCCAATGTCCCGTATCGCAGCAGAAGCCCATCCGGTCCGAACGGCCTTCGAAAGCCTTCAACCCCGTCTCCGGATGCCAATAGCGAGACGGCTCCGGATGGTTGTGCAGGCCCAGATCGATGCGGTACTCCTCCGTCAGTTCCTCGATCGTGTCGAACATCCGTTCGGGCGGCTCGCTGACGATGATCTCGTATCCCATATCGGCCGCGAAATCGAAACACGCTTTCGCCTCGTCCGGGCTGCCCAGGCTGGCATAGCAACCCATCAGGTTCACGCCGCATTCCGCCGCCTTGTCCTTCAATGCCTGCCGCAACGCGGGCGACAAGCCCGGATCGGGCCGGACGCCGCGATGTTCCGGACTGAACGGATGCCCCGACCACACCTCCGCATAGCGCAATCCCACCTGGGCGATCCGGTCCAGGGACTCGAACAGCGTCACGCCGCGAAAGGTATAGGTGGAGAACCCCACCCGCCAGCCCAGCCGGTCGGCATGCGGTGTCGCCCGGATCAGCGGTTCCGCCGCCCGAGCCGCAGATCCCGGCCAACCCAGCACCCCCCCGGCCAGACCGCACGCGGCCGCCCCGGCAAAAAAATCCCGTCGTGTTACGGACATATTCGTTCCTCCCTTCATGCGCTTCAATTACCTCTTAGCATCTGCCAAGAAATAACAGTCGCACTGTTCGGCGCGGGTCTCTGACCCCGCCGAAACCCGCGACCGAAGGTCTCCATTGATATGGGAGACCTTCGGTCGGCGGGGTGGCTCGGTCTGAGACCGGCCACAGCGCTGCGGGACGGCTGCGACGAACGCGACCATAATTTCTTGGCAGATGCTTAGGTTGATTC
>SLEY01000242.1 GCA_007124535.1 Planctomycetaceae bacterium | reverse complement strand
GCCCATTACGTCTACACACCGCGCGGCTACATCTTCGTCGAAGGCTACTGGGATTACCCGGTCGCGCGGCGCGGGGTGCTGTTCGCGCCGGTCTATTTTTCGTCCCGTACCTACGCACGACGCGGCTTCTCCTACTCGCCGACCACGATCATCAGCCTGAACGCCTTCGTGGACCACCTGTTCATGCGGCCGCGATATCAGCACTATTACTTCGGGGACTACTACGCGACGAACTACTATGACGCGGGGTATTATCCGTCGTATGCCGTCAACTCCAGCCGCTACGGATACGATCCGATCTTCGCCCATGAGCGTTGGCGGAACCGGCAGGACGGAGCGTGGGAGCAACGCGTGGCCGCGACGTATCAACACCGTCAGGATCACGCCGAAGCGCGGCCGCCGCGAATCTGGACGAGCCAGCGCATAAGCGGCCCGGGCGGCGTGGCCTCCGCCGTCGGCAATCTGCTGGGCGCGTCGCTCGATCAAGCGTCGCGGAGCCGGGAACATACCTCGCGATTCCAAGCCATCGACCAGGGCGAACGACAAAGACTCGGTCAAACCGGGCACGAAGTCCAACGCTTCCGCGAGCAACGGCAACTTTGGGAAACCCAAGCGGCCGAGGCTGCGGCCACCGACCCCGCTCGCCGCGGCCAGCCATCCCGCATGAAACTTCCCGCATCTCCGATTGCGGCCAGGCCGACGGCGCGCCTTGACGGGAATTACACTCCGCCAAAGAGGCATGTGGCTCCCCCGCTCGACACGTTGGTCCGCCCCGAACCGAGGACAGGTCGCTCACCAGAGCAACCGCCGCGACACACGACGCTCCGACCGCCGCTCGACATGCCGCACCCCAAGGCGGAGCAGCAGGAGCAGCATCGGGGTCAACCGCACCCAAAAGCGGAACGGCCGGACCCGCGGTCGCGGGACGGCAAACCGGCGGGGCCACCCGCGTGGAGTCCGAAGTCGGACGAAGACGAAAGCCCGGGCAAGGGGAAAGGAAAACAGGGGAAAGGAAAACGTTGAGCTGTCCTGCCCGAGAACTGGCGGCCGACACGACTGACAGGACGCTTGGGCTTGGCGACTCGTGCCAGGGAATTGGTTTCCATCAATCGAGGAGGGAGATGTCATGAGAGCTGTTTTAATTGTCGGCGTTTTGCTGATCGTCGGTATCGTCGGTGTGGCGTTTTACCGAGGTTGGTTCCTGGTCTCGTCGGACAGGAACAGTGCGGACCAAAAGATCAATACGACGTTCACGATCGACGAAGAGAAAATTCAGGAGGACAAGGATAAAGTGCATGAGTTTGTCGACCGGGCGAGGGATGAACCCGACGAAACGAACGAAGAAACCAATTAACTCGCCGACAGGGTACTTGTGTTCGCCGGTTGAAATGATAGAATGCACGTTGATTCGGATGACTAGGTGAAGGGCACGCCGGCGAGGCCGGTGGGCCTGTTGACGAGTAAACCGACGTGATCGAACACCGCCGGGTGTTTGTGCATGTCGGTTTTTTTGTACTTATCTCACGAGGAGTCAAGGAATGCGCAACACGAGCCCACTCAGCGACCAAGGGAACGAGCTGTTGGACGCGGGCGCCAATCTCGCCCGGGTTCGTTATCAGCGGATCAAAGCGGCGCCGTTGGAGCCCGTGCCGAACGACGAGTTCTTCTGGGCGACGGCAGCGCAAGACACGTTCTTTCTCGGACCGGCCCCCGCCCCGGCGAAACCGCCGGCCCGGGTCCATCCGTCGGCCGGTCTTCCGTCGTACCTGATCCACTTGTATGAGACACCGCTCTTGACGCGGGAGCAGGAATTCCACCTGTTCCGAAAGATGAATTACCTGAAGTTCAAGGCGTCGAAACTCGTCGCCCTGCTCGATCCCGAGCGGCCCGACCCGCGGTTGTTGGATCAGATCGAGCAGTTTTGCCAGCAATCGGTCGAGGTGAGGAACGAGATCATCCGGGCCAACCTGCGGCTGGTGGTGGCGATGACCAAGCGTTATGCCCGGAGCAACCAACCGTTGTTCGAGTTGGTAAGTGATGGAAACGTCTCACTGATGCGGGCCGTCGAAAAATTCGACTATGCGCGGGGAATCAGGTTCAGCACGTATGCCACCTGCGCCATCATCCGGAACTTTGCGCAGGCCATCGCCTGCGAATTTCGCGACCGCGCCCGATTCCGGAACGCCGGGGACGTGTTATTCCAGTCGGTGCCGGACTGGCGGATCCACCCGCAGACCGAAGAAGCAGCCCAGCGCCAGCGGGAAGTCGAAATCGCCCGGCTATTGGAAGAACTCGACGACCGCGAGCGGCAGATCATCCGCTGGCACTATGGTTTGAACTTCGGCTGCCAACCGATGACGCTCAAGGACTTGGGCAGCGAGCTGGGCATTTCCAAGGAACGGATCCGGCAATTGGAAGCCCGGGCCATTGCCAAGCTTCGGCAAGCGGCGATGGAGCAAGGACTCGACGAGCCCGAGGATCTTCCAGCGGTTACCCCTGTGGTGGCCGGAAAACCGGTGGGGTCCACCGCGAGTTTGCGGTGGCCTCGAAAGCTGGTTAAAGCAAGTCAGCGGTGAAACGACAGGCGGGAAGACCTGAACGAAGGCCCCTTGTTTTTCCGACGCAGAACGTAGAATACGCCGTCGAACTGAACCGTCTGATCGAACTTCAGATGGAAGGCTCGGTGGGTTGAACCGAGGAACTGATGATGTTTGCCCCCTTTGTTTCTCTTGCCGCCATCGACTTCTCTTTTGCGTTGCTCGTCGGCGGAATGATCGTTGTCGCGATTCTTGCTCTGCTGTTCGCGGCGGCTGCGATCAAGTACGGTGCGTTGTGGTTTCAAGCCTACATGTGCCGTGCAGACGTGAGCCTGATGAGCTTGATCGGGATGAGTCTGCGTCAGGTCAAGCCCGGGATGATCGTTACCGCCAAAATCATGGGCCACCAGGCGGGACTGAACATCCACCGCCAACAGGGCATGAGCACCGCGCGTTTGGAGGCCCATTTCCTGGCCGGAGGCGACGTCACGAACGTGCTTCGCGCCATCATCGCGGCGCATTGTGCCGGCATTGATTTGGACTTCGACCGCGCGGCCGCCATCGACCTGGCGGGCCGCGACGTCCTGGACGCGGTACGTACCAGCGTCTCGCCCAAAGTCATCGACTGCCCCGCCCCTCAGGGCGGCAAGACCATGCTCAGCGCCGTCGCGAAGAACGGGATCGAGCTGCGCATCCACGTGCGGGTGACCGTCCGCACGAATCTGCTGCAATTGATCGGCGGGGCGACCGAGGAAACGATCATCGCCCGCGTGGGGCAAGGAATCGTCAGCGCCATCGG
>SLEY01000666.1 GCA_007124535.1 Planctomycetaceae bacterium | reverse complement strand
GCTGGGCAGCAGCTGGCAGAACTACTGGGGACGGATGGACCAGGTTCGGATCTATCGGCGCGCGTTGTCGCGCAGCGAGGTCCGGGCGGAGTTCACCCGCTGGCAGGATACGTTCGGGGCGATCGTATCGCCCGAAGCCCTGGCGGCCGATCGCCGGCAGACGCTGATCGAGGATTTCGCGGGAACCCATGCGGCGTGGTCGGCCGGCGATTTCGCCACCGTGCGGGAATTGTGCCGCGCCGTGGTGGAATCGCCCGACGCGCCCCGGGGATTGCGCAGCTATGCCCATCTGCGGATCGCGCAGAGCCACACGGCCGAAGGCGATCCGGAGCGGGCTCGGGCGGCGTACGTACGGATCGCCGCCGCCACGGAGTACGCTCAAGTCCATCGCGACGAAGCCCGGGAGCGGATCGAGGAACTGGACCGCCAGGCGGAGGGCCTGCCGGCCCGCGATCCGGCCGCCTCGCGCACCACGATCCCCCGGATCGATTCTTTCGCCGCGGAAGTCTACGTCGCTCCCGACGGCCAGGATGCCGGCGACGGCCGCCGGGACCGTCCGCTGGCCAGCCTGGCCCGCGCCCGCGACCGGGTGCGAGAACTGCGCCAGGCCGGGATCGAAGGGCCCGTGGCGGTGAACGTGCTGCCGGGTGAATACCGGGTGCGGGAACCGTTCCAGCTGACCCGCCAGGATTCGGGCCAACCCGGGGCGCCGGTGGTCTACCGGGCCACGGAACCGGGCCAGGCGGTGTTCTACGGCGGCACACGCATCGGCGGGTTCGAACCGGTCCGCGACCCGGCGATCCTGGCACGTTTGCCGGAAGAAGCTCGCGATCACGTGCTGCGCTGCGATCTGCGGGCCCGGGGGATCGAGGACTTCGGGGAACTGGCCGTGCGCGGGTTCGGCCAACCGCCGGCACCGCCCACCCTGGAGGTGTTTGTCGATGGCCAGCCCATGACCTTGGCTCGCTGGCCGAACGAAGGGTTCGTCGGTATCGCCCGATTGGTCGAACCGGGCTCCCGACCCGAGGGCGAACCGTCGGTGTTCGAGTATCTGGATGATCGCCACGAACGCTGGATCGAGGCCGAAGATCCCTGGCTGTTCGGTTACTTCCGCTTCCTCTGGGCCGATGCCACCATCCCGGTTTCGCGGATCGACCCCGAAACGCGTACGGTCACATGTGATCCGGCGTATCACTACGGGCGACCGGGCATGTCGACCGGCCAGGGCATTCGCTACTACGCCTTCAACCTGCTGGAAGAGATCGATCAGCCGGGCGAGTGGTATCTGGATCGGGAGACCGGCATCCTGTACCTGTATCCGCCTACGGATCTGGAAGACGCGACGGTCGAGATCGGGCTGCTTTCCACGCCAATGCTGACGATGGACGAGGTGACGGATGTCCGTCTGGAGGGATTGGTCTTCGATCTGGGCCGGTATCACGGATTGATCCTGAACGATTGCCGGCGCTGCCTGGTTGTGGGTTGCACGATCAGCCGGCTGGCGGGCAACGGGATCACCATCCGCGGCGGGGAGCAGAACGGGCTGTTCGGCTGCGACATCCATACGATCGGGCGGCGGGCCAGCGAAGTCATCGGGGGTGATCGGACCACCCTCACTCCCGCCCGACACTTTGTCGAAAACTGCCGGATTCACAACTTCGGCCGCATCGATCGCACCTACACCCCGGCGGTCCAATTGGAAGGCGTGGGCAACCGTGTGGCCCACAACCTGATGTACAACTGCCCCAGCAGCGTGATGCGGATCGAAGGCAACGACCACATCATCGAGTTCAACGAAGTGCACAGCGCGGTGCTGGAATCCGACGACCAGGGCGCGATGGAGTTGTTCGCCAACCCCACCTACCGCGGCAACGTCTTTCGCTACAACCGCTTCACCAACTGCGGCCTGGCCGGGACCGGGGCCATGGCCCACGGGCAAGCCGCGATCCGCTTCGACGACGCGATCAGCGGGATGCTGGTCTACGGGAACGTGTTCATCCGCAGCGCCAATGGCAATTTCGGCGCGGTCCAAATGAACAGCGGTCGCGACAATATCATGGACAACAACCTGTTCATCGACTGCGGGCGGGGAGTCAGCGGCGGCTGGAATCCCAACAACTCGGTCTGGCGCCGCATCGCCGCCAACCAGCAGCCGGCGAACTACTACACTACCGAACTCTATCTGGAACGCTATCCCAAGATCGCCACAATGATGGACCCGCCGGGAATCAACTTCATCTGGCGGAACGTCTTCTATCGGTGCGGGCCCGTCGCGACCGGCAATCGCGCGAACCTGGACCTGATGGAAAACGGGGTGTTCCCGGACAGCGATCCCGGGTTCGTCGATGCCGCCGGCGAGGACTTCCGCCTGCGACCCGATGCCCCCCTGTTCGAAACCGTCGGTTTCCGGCCGATCCCGCTGGAGCAGATCGGATTGTACGAGCACCGCCACCGAGCCAGCTGGCCGGTCGAGACCGAGCCGGTTCCGATCGAGGACTGGCGCGAAGAACGTTGATCCGCCGGCTTACCCTCCGGCCATGGGGCTCAGCAGGGTCAGTGTCTGGCCGTCGGTCAACGGATCCGCACACTCGGGGTTCACCTGAGCATCGCCCACAAAGATCAGGATGCTGGGGCGGATCGTGCCGTCCCCGTTCAGCAGCATGTCGCGGAGCTTGGTCCCTTGCTGGCGGACCAGGTGGTCAATCACCCCGCGTACCGTTGCGCCCTGCTCCAACTCCAGCGTTTCCGTGGCCCGCCCTCGGATGGTTTTCAGCTGGGCCACATAGTTGACATCGATTTTCATCGGTTCATCCCGCAAGAATACCTGTTGCGTGTTGGGTCGGGCGAACGTCGCTTGCCCCCGTCCGAGACCCCTTCAGATCAGACTCCACGGCTCGCGCAGCGGGCGGCTGCGCATCACGTTGGCCAACGAATCGTCGAATTCCGCTCGTTGCGGATCCCACTGCAGATTTCGGCCCGTCCAATGGGCGATGCATCCCAGATGGGACACGATGCTGGAACCGCAACCGACGTCCGCATCGCAGACCGTCCGCTGGCGGGTGCGGATGCAGTCCAGCCAGTTCTGATGATGGTTTGCCAGCGCCCGGCCGCGATCGTCCCGTTCGGCTTCCGCGACGATCTCCGCAGGATGGCTCTCCAGAAAACCCCGCCGGCCGACGTGGATCCAGCCGTCCTCGCCGACGAACAGCGCGCCGAACGATTGGATCCGGGTCCCCGGGGACCAGCCGTCAGGCACGGGATGCACGTCCGGATTCACTTGCCAATCCACATGCAGCAACTCGCCGCTCGCGTAGCGGTAAGTCAGCATGGGAAAATC
>SLEY01000149.1 GCA_007124535.1 Planctomycetaceae bacterium | reverse complement strand
GAATCGCGCGGGGCGCGCTGCCGGCCACAGGATGCTCGGCCCAAGCCTGCAGGGCGCGGATGGCATGGGCCGTCAAATCGGCGCCACTACGATCGAAAGGCAATTTGCCCCAGCCGCGGCAGAAGGTGGGCCAACCTCCGTCGCGGTTCTGCAGACCCAATAGCCAACGCAGTCCCTGGCCAGCCGCCTGGTCGATCCGAGCCCGCTCCGCCGCCGAACACGAAGGGGCATGCCGCCAGCCAGCCAAAGCCAGCAGCGCTGCCGCCGTATCATCCGCATCCGGCACGGCGCCGTTCCGATCGGTCCAACCCCAACCGCCCGGGTCCGCTCCGGTAAAGCGATGACGCCGGTCCTGCTGACAGGAGAGCAGCCAGTCCAACCCGCCCCATGCCGCGACGTCTTCGCCCGCGGCGGCCAGCGTGGTGAGTGCCAGGCTGGTGGTCCAGGTCGCCAAGTTCGTATCGATCGGTACACCTCCATCCGGCCGTACGGAATCCACCAGGAACCGTGCCCCCCGTTGTACCACTTCATGCTCTACCTGACCCGTGGCGGCCAGGCTCATGACCACGAAAGCGGTCAATGGGGCAGCTTCCAGGTACCCTCCGCTGCTCGGCTGCATCGCGTGCAGCACCCGCAAGCTCGGTTGCCTGGCCGCACGCCGGAGCCAACGCATCCAGGGAAAAACCGGTGGTCGGTGAGCGTACCGTGCGTGACCGATCGCCACCAGAGCCGGGATCGCATAACTGACCACCGGCAGGCGCAGCCACCGGTACCAGCGCTGAGGCAGGCAAGCCAATTCGAAGGGCAGGGGAGCGACCTCCCGCCAATCGACCAAGCCCGCCAGGGCATAGTTTGCCAAGATGGGCACGGCAAAGGTTTTGTCCGACCCGTAGCGGCGGCGGAGTCCCGCAATCCCATTGTTTTGGGCTACATAAAGATCCGCCCGTCGCAGGATTTCCGAGTGCTGTGGGGCCTTACCGGCCAGATGGATCGCCGCGATGGCCAACATGGTGGTGGAAATGTTCGAGTCGCTGAGGTCCGTATCGCCCCAGCCCCCGTCCGAGTGCACCGCACGGATCAGATACCGGATCCCGCCCTCGATGATCGGTTCCAGCGTCGTTTGCCGCGGATCGTGACGGCGGACCAGTGCCAGCGCGCTGACCGTCGTGGCGGTGGACAGGGCGGACGAGGACAGCTGGCCCACCCAATGCCCGGCGTGCCCTCGTTCGGCGAACACATCGTGTTTGACCTTGGCGTATGCGTTCGCGATCCGGCGTTCCCTGAGTGTCTTCATGATCTCCATATTGGCATTTTTGAAATTCCAGGACAAGCTGCCGTCCCATGAGCGACGTTTTCCGGGTACAATGCGTCTTGGCTCACGAATCCGCCCTGGAGGGCGCCCTGCATCATTTTCAGGAGAGAGACAATCGCGATGTCACCAACTGTTGAATCCAATGATTCCCCCAAGTCTTCCCCGTCTTCCCCGATGCCCAGCCGGATCCTGTTGATATCGTATCCGAAGATCGTCTTTTTGTATCCGGCGTTGATCGTCTCGTTGATCGCCGCGATTTATCTGTCGTTCGATCAACGGCCGCTGGATGCTTCCAATACCCCGGCAGTCGTATTCGGAATCGTCTTCTTGGGGGTACTTGCAACCAATCTGGTGGTCTTAGCGATGGATTTTCCGCGCACCACGCTGCTGGCGGTCTTCTTCCTGGTGGTGGCGATCGTGTTGGGCGCGATCTTGTTGTTTGTCTTGCGGCCGGAGTATCTGCCGTGGGTCGCGGGTGTATTGCGTCGTTTTCAGCCGCTGGCCAACGCCACGTTTTACTGGGCTTTTTTCGTAATATTGGGGGCAACGACGGTCGCGGCGATCATTGCGGCTCATTTTGACCGCTGGGAAGCCCGGCCGAACCAGTTGTTGCACTACAAGGGTTTATGGGGCGATCTGGACCGTTTTCCGGCCCCTTCGTTACGTGTGGAGAAGGAATTGAACGATGTCTTCGAGTACTTCCTGCTGCAATCGGGCCGCATGATCCTGCACATCGGCAACGAACGGCGGGCGGTGGTCTTGGAGAACGTCTTGTTTATTCGCAAGAAGGAAGAAGCGTTGACGCGCATGCTCGGCAAACTGCACGTAGCCGTTCGTGGCTCTCAGGGGGTACCGTAGGCGGGACGCCATTTTTCGGGGGCCGGACCTTGATTATGTACGCCCGTATAGAGTACACTTGTCAAGTGGGATCTTATCACCAAACGGGGTCGACGGGAGAAGTCATCATGTCCGAGAAGCAAAATCCGCCGCTGACGCCTCGCCAGCAGGCTGTGTATGATTTCATTGCCGATCTGATGCAGCGTCGCGGTTACGGACCGACGGTGCGGGAGATCGCCACGAATTTCGGGATCCGATCCCCGAACGGTGTGGTATGTCATTTGCGGGCTTTGGAGCGAAAGGGTCTGTTGGTCCGGGATGCCCACCGGGCGCGGGCCATCCGGCTGATGCGGGACGGGGCGCCGCGTCCCAGAGAGCCGGAGCATCATCCGGACAGCCTGCCTTTTGTGGGGGTGGTTTCCGCCGGCTTCACCAAGCAGGCGTTTGAATTGCAGGAACGCATCGACGTGGGGGCCTTGTTTCAGGGGCGGGATCTTTTTGTCTTGCGGGTGCAGGGGGATTCCATGATCGACGCCCACATCACCGATGGAGACTATGTGGTGTGCCGCAGTTGTGATTCGGCCGAGAAGGGTCAGATGGTGGTGGCGCTGAACTCGGAGGGCGAAGCGACGTTGAAATACTGGTATCCAGAACGCCGCCGCATCCGTCTGCAACCCGCCAACTCGCGAATGGACCCGATTTACGTGCGTCATGCGACAGTGCGGGGGGTTGTCGTGGGCGTGGTGCGTCATCACCTTTGAACAAACCGGCCTTACCGGAACGGGCGGTTCAGATTCCGGGCGGACCAGCGGTCGCCAAGGGTTGTTCCGCGCCGCGAAATTGGTAGGCTGGCAGTTGGATTTCCCACTTTTCTTGGAGGCTGAGCCCCATGGTCGATCTAAGAACTGCTCGCGTGGACGATGTGCTGGTCGTATACTTTCCGCAACACGAGTTGATGGACGAGGAGCAGAACCGGCAGATCGGCGCCCGGCTGCTCGAATTGGCATCCGACTTGCCCGGCGGCAAGATGGTTGTCAGCTTTCAGGGGGTGGATTTCGTGGTCTCGTCCATGCTGGGCCAATTGGTTCTGTTGAACAAGCATTGCCTGTCCCACAATCTGGCGTTGCGAATTTGCGATGTGGGTCCCGACCTGCGGACGATTTTCCGGATCGTGCGATTGGACACGCTGGTG
>SLEY01000370.1 GCA_007124535.1 Planctomycetaceae bacterium | reverse complement strand
GGTTGAAGGTCCGGACGGCGTGGGGAACCGCTGTCCTGGAAGCGGCGTTCCCCGGGGTTCGATCGCGCCAAATCCTCGCTTGACCGGCGCAAAGTCGGTGGAGCCGGCCTGTTATTCTTGGGCATCTCGGCTACAGCGGCGGTGGGAGGGCATCCGGTGGCGTGCCGCAGCAGTCCTCGTCGTCCGGAGCTTCGCCGTTCTGCGGCGTGCCGTCCGGGGTCGTGCCGCAGCAGTCCTCGTCGTCCGGAGCTTCGCCGGGCTGCGGCGTGCCGTCCGGGGTCGTGCCGCAGCAGTCCTCGTCGTCCGGAGCTTCGCCGTTCTGCGGCATGCCGTCCGACTCCGTGCCGCAACAGTCCTCGTCGTCCGGAGCTTCGCCCGGCTGCGGCGTGCCGTCCGGAGCCGTCCCGCAACAGTCCTCGTCCGCCTCGGCGGGGTCTTCCAAGGAGGTGACGCCTTCGGGGGCCAGTTCGTGCGCGGCGACGCCGCAACGGAGCATCTCGCTGCCCCAGTACGGATTGGCCAGCGGCTCCGACGGCTGGAGCCAATCGCCCTCGCCCCCCGGCACCATCGAGCAGTAGAAATGGATGAACGAGGTTTCCGCTTGCTCCGCGCGGGTCCGCGCCGCCAATTGCAGTACCGACTTGCTGATCGGCTTGAAATTCACCCGCGATTCCCGCAGGCTCAGCCGATCCAGGTCCCGGCTGGACTCGGCGATCACCTCGATCCGAGACCGATCCTCTTGGTTCCAATCGTTCATCAGGGCCAGTTGATCGGCCGTTTCGTACAAGGCCCTCGCCTGATCGGCCGGTACCGGTTGATCGTCGGCCAGGGTGGCTGCCATCGCGAAATAGGCTTCATACAAGCGTTCCAGTTGCTGGCCGGCTTCGCCCGCAATCCACTGCATGTCGCCCGTTTCCAGCGGCAGCGGGCCATCGGTCTCCTCGCCGGGAATCGCCGCCCGCGTCGGATCGATCAGCGACGGATTGCCCGCCAGCTGCATCTGGGAATCGATCAGGAAATTCCCGGATACGGCCACCTCCTCTCCTGGCTCGATCCCCTCCAAGATCACGATGCGATCGTCCAGCGTCGGTCCCAGCACCACGGGCCGGATCTCGAAACGACCCGCCTCCACCTCGACATACACCAGACTGTGCTCCCCAGCCATCAGCACGGCGTCGCGCGGCACCACCATCACGCGATTCGGCTCAACCGGCTCCTCGGCAAACCCGAACCGCGAGGCGGAGACCAATTCGACGCCGCAAACCCGGCAGGAGCCCGGCTGCTCCTCGATCACATGCGGATGCCGCGGACTGATCCATTTGCCGGCCAATTCCGGATCGTAGATGTCCCCGGCCGGCGCCCCGGCGGGGCCCACATCCACCGCGATGCGGGCACGGGCGAAATCCCCAATGCGGAGCCGTCCGTCCTCGTTGGGCAGCACCACCCGCACCCCGACCGTTCGCGTCCGCGAATTGACCACCGGGTCGATGAACGCCACGCGTCCGGGAACACGGCGCCCGGGCAGCGATTGGACTTCCGCCTCGACTCGCTGGCCATAGCGCACCGCGGCCGCGTCCTCGGGAAACAGGTCCAGCATCAACCACACCTGCGACAGATCCGCCACCTGATAAATCGGCTCCCCCGTCGCCACATACTGGCCTTCAGCCGCCAAACGCTCGATCACCGTGCCCTCGATGGGCGAATACAGCGTCAACCGGTTGCTGGCCTCGCCCGACTGCTCCAGCTGGGCGACTTGGGATTCGGTCATGCCCAGCTCGATCAGCTTGCGGCGACTGGCCTGATACAACCGCTCCTGCGAATCGCGCACCCGGCTGGCCACCGTATTGGTGCCCCCCGCCCCGTTCCGTAACGACCGGGCCTGCAACAACTCGACCTGCGCGCTGTACAGCGGCGGCGAATAGACCAGCGCCAGCGGATCCGCCCGGTCGACCCGCATGCCCGTAAAGTCCGCATACAGCCGTTCGATCCGCCCATCAACGTAGGACGAGATCGTTGCCAAGGCGCCCTCGTCATAACGCAGTTGCCCAACCGCTCGGATGCGGCGGCTGGTGGGGGCCGCCTGGACCGGCGCGGTCCGGATGTTCGCCACACGCCGCGAGGCCGGATCGATCTGGATCGAACGACCGTCCGAGTCCTGGTCGCCGGAAGTGGCAGGGACCAGTTCCATACTGCACACCGCACAGCGGCCCGGATCGTTTTGCGGCGGAACACAGAACATCGGACAAATGTACTCGACATCCGCCTCCGACGCCGCAGCCGCCGGCGCACCGCCCGCCTCGCCCAGCGCAATCCAACCCGTTCGCTGAGCAACGCCCAGCAGAAAAATCAACAAGGCCCCGACCGCCAGCAGCAGCAGGGGTTGAAGCACCAGTCGCGACAGAGAGCCAAACGCCCGCAAACACGTCGCGACCCGCGCACTCTCTTGGGGATTCGTCGCCATGATTCACCTCGTAAAGCTGACCCCACAGGAGGGTTCATTGTAAGAACAGGAACACGAGCAGGCGCGCAGCGGCCACCGGAAGGGCAAAAACCGAGTCCCAAGGTGCTCTCAGCGCGCACCGGGAGCGCAGAAGATCAAATCAGCCAGCTACAGTACAGAATCTGCAGGCAATCTGCGTGGCCCGATAGAAGTGAATCTTGGGCGGCGCCCCTGACACGAACCCCCCTCGCGTCCGCCGGACCCCCCGGAATCAGACGGCCCACCGCCAACATGGCTCGCAAATCCAGGTTGCGATCAATCGACCGATCCGCGGGAATCTGCGGATCGTCCGCACGGGAGCAGTTGCAGACGGAGGGACATAAACAGACGGAGGGGCATGAGCAGGCGGCGGGGCATGAGCAGGCGGCGGGGCATGAGCAGGCGGAGGGGTCACAGCCGACACATCCGTCCGAATCTGCCGAGCAGCAACAACCGTGGGCCTGACACCGCGTACTGGCCGAATGGCAATTGGCCGGGGGCGCAATTGTCGCCGCAGCCACGGTCAGTGCCAGCAGCATCAGGCCCACGGGTTGCAAAGAGGTCCATCGCATGGTTCACGCAAAACACATGGTTCAACTTGGAACAAAGCGTAGAGTATTGTTGATGCTTAGTATCGCTTGTCAAGGGAGAAAAAGAGACTGGCACCTAAACCTACGGACGCGTGAACATCGACAGTTTGCTAAGGCGTTTCAAGGCGCTGGCTGGCGTTCTTCCCGAAGAGGCGGGAATCCGGGGGTGCTGACCCATCGGTCGGGGTGGTCTTCCGGGGACACGATCAGGGCTTCGACGCCCTCTTCCAGCAGTTCCAATCCGGGGGGGCCCAGCACGCTCAGGGCCGTGGCCC
>SLEY01000221.1 GCA_007124535.1 Planctomycetaceae bacterium | reverse complement strand
GGATCGTCCCTTTCCCAATCATCCCATCAGGTGGACGTATGACGACTTCTTTTAATTTGTTTTCGGTAGGGCACATCCTGTTCGGTCGAGGTGAATTCCGGCAACTGGGGACGCTGGCGGCAAAAGGGGGGCGGACGGCCCTGCTGGTGACGAATTCCGGCGAAGCGGGCGACGGCGGGCTGGTGGATCAGGCCAGCCAACGGCTCCGCGAAGCCGGGGTGGGCGTCGCTTTGCACCGCCAGCGGGGTGAACCGACGATCCACGATATCGAAACGGCACTGGCGACCGCTCGCAAGTCCGGCTGCCAGACGGTGGTGGCGATGGGCGGCGGCAGCGCCCTGGATGCGGGCAAGGCGGTGGCGGGACTGATGACCAATGGAGGGGGTCCACTGGACTATCTGGAGGTGGTGGGCCGAGGTGAGAAACTGCGGTCGCCCGCCGCGTATTGGATCGCCGTGCCCATTACGGCCGGTACGGGGGCTGAAGTCACCCGCAACGCCGTGCTCGGAGTCCCCGAACGAGGTTTCAAGGCCAGTTTGCGCAGCGAGTTGCTCTTGCCGCGAGTTGCCCTGATCGATCCGGAACTGGCGGTGGGCGTGCCAGCCGCGGTCACGGCTCGCAGCGGCATGGATGCCCTCTGCCAGTTGATCGAAGCCTACACTTCGCGCGGGGCCCAGCCGATCACCGACGCCTTGGCTTGGGAGGGCATCGGGCGGGCGGCTCGAGCCTTGCCGCGGGCGGTGGCCGACGGGCAGGATTGCGACGCCCGCGAGGACATGGCCTTGGCCGCGTTACTCAGCGGCATCGCCTTGAGCAATGCCGGGTTAGGCGCCGTCCACGGGTTCGCCGCGCCCGCCGGCGCCAACTATCCCATCCCGCACGGCACCGTCTGTGCCCGGCTGCTGCCGCCCGTGGTCGCAGCCAACGCGGCCGTCTTGGCCGAAGAAGCGGCCGATCATCCCCTGTTGGAAAAGTATCGGGCGCTGGGCCGCCAGCTGACCGGACGGACCGACCTGCAGAAGAACGAAGCGATCGAAGCGGGCGTCCGGTTCCTCGAGGACTTGGTCGACCAGTTGGATATTCCTCGCCTGTCCGATTTCGGCCTGCAACCTGAGGGGTTTGCCGCGCTGATCGCCTTGGCCCGGCGTTCCAGCAGCATGCGTTACAACCCCGTCACCCTGCCGGACACGGTCCTGGAGGAAATCCTGCGTCAAGCCTGCTGAGCGACACCCTTTAGGGGAGAGGATTCACGGCACGACTTCCAACTGCAAACGCCCGATGGCGCGTACGATTGGCAGCAGATCGGCATAGGCATGGTGCCCCCGCATACTGGAGACCCCCAGTTTCAGGTGAGCTGCTCCGATCCCGCCGTCGGCCAGCGTGGCGTCCAAGCCGATCCAACGGTCTTCGATCCAGACTTCCGTCCACATGTGATAGGCGAAAGCTTGAGACGGGGGGTAATAGACCAGTCCCACGGCCAGACGGGCGGGAAGCCCTCGCGCTCGGCACAACGCGGCCAGCAGCATGGCATGTTCGGTGCAATCGCCCTCGCGGGAACGCGCCACTTCGGCCGCCGAGGCCAAGGCGGTCGAGTAGTTCTTCAACTGCACGATGCCGTAGACATAGTCTTCCAAGGCGCAGGCCAATTCCCAGGCATCCGATTCGCCGCCAGCCACGCTGGAAGCCATTTCGACGATCAGCGGATCATCGCTCTGAATCAACGGCCCCGGCAGGCGTTCGGCATCGGTCGGATCGGTCCACATATCGCCGTCAAACGGCTCCAGACCTCCCCGATCGGGCGGGCGGATTGCGCGCACCGTCACTTCGGCCGACTGCGCATCGACCGGACGGACATGCTGCGAACCGTCGTGCACGAACAATCCGTCGATCTCGCCCTCGGTCATCGTCGCCCGGTAAACCAACTGCTGGACTGCCCGAGGGTTCTGCAGCGGTTTGTCCAAACGGATGAGCGTTTGGGCCGCCAGATCGAAGCCCGTGCCGGTGATCGGCTGTAAAGCTTGCTCGCGAGTCACCCGATAGGCCACCAAATCCAGCTGCAGTTCCCGATTCTTCCAAATATTCCCCTCGCGATCTGCCCAGAAGATCGAATTCAGCTGCGTCGAACCGATGTCGGTGGTCACATCGATCCGCAACAGCTGGCGAGTCTCCTCGAGAAGCGGGGTCGCTTCATACGCGATCGCTCGCATTTCAACCGTCGCCAATTGATGCACCACCGGCAGCAGGACCTGCAAGGTGCGGGTCTCCCCCGGTTGCAGCGGTTCGTTGCGCAAGGATTGCTGATCAGCGAAGAACCCCAACCAATCGGCTTGCCACTCCAGCGTCTGGTCCTCACTACGCCCTTCGGTGTGGAGTGTCATGTGTAATTGACCATCCTGGTAAATACCTTGGGTGACCATCGGACGGGGACCGGCCAGCACTTCGCTCCGGAAAGTCCGCAAACGGCCCTGGCTGTCCTGCACGGATTCCAGATTCGTCCGTACCTCGGTCGTGTCGTCGAAACGCCGGATTCGCAATTCCTCCTCGTATCGAAACCGGAAGAGTTGCTCGCCGTCGAGCACCACCGGTTCGACGGACAAGCCCATATAGCCGATCTGCTGGTCCTGGATATAACAGGCCATCCACTGTTTTTCCCGTTGGGGGGCTTCCTCGGAGACATCCGCTTCGACCGGTACCGGCGGTGCTTCCGCCGGCGCCGGGGAACTCGTCGGCGGCTGGCAACCGGCGGCGAGCCCCACCGCAACACCCGCGATCAGCCCATAAAAAAAGAGGCATGGAAAGTACTTCGCATATCTGGAAACCGGGTCAGCACTCATAGGGCACAAGCCATTCTTTCAGGGGAAATGTCATCGGCTTTTGGAAGGTTGCTGGTCTGGTCCCGGCAAGGCGGTTTTGACCGGTCAGCAACCGCCTGTCAGTATAACCGACCCAGGGGCCATCCTACGAGGGAAATCCTGCTTAGGAGGCAGACTTTACATGATCTGCAGCGGCGGCAAGCCCCGTTCAGAATTCCCACGCAAGCCGGGATTCGAGCTGCCATCCCCGCGATTCCAGGTGCTAGATTAAGCTAGAACCATGCGGTTTACGCAAAAAACGTGACCTAGACTTGCTTAGCCTCCCTGACAAAACCGTCTGACCGTTTGCGAGAGTGACGCGACCGGGCGGTTGGGTCCGGGATGCTTCGAAGTGCCAACCGAACCGGCGTGCGGGGGAACTTGACTTCCCAGAACGACAACGTGATCTGTTCGTCCGAAAATCCCCCCCCGGTTTCGTGACGGCCCCCGCATCATGACGTAACCGCTTGGAGACAAGGGACGAATCGAGGATGAACATGAGCTTCCTGAAACGATTTTTCTTGAACGTATTGCACGAAGACGAACTGCCGGCGCATCATCGCAGCAGTTTCGAAAACGTCGCCGATACGGACCTGGAGACCCATCTGAGCGTCGAACGCTACGGGGACTTCCTCCTGACCGATGCGATTCGGCCCTCCTACGACCTGCGAGTCATCCCCCAAGAGGGCTTTCGGAGAGACGCTTATCGGGATGTCCATCAGGATTATGAAGTACCGGTGCTCATGGCAGCCGCTTCCCGCGAAAAATTGTTCGAATTGTTCATCGAATGTCTCGAACTGCTCGGCGAAGAAGTCGACGTGGTCCTGGAAACCAGTCACCTGCAAGGACCTCGACAGCACCACGAAGACCTCTATCGAGAGCACATCGATCTGCCCGTGCTGACCAGTATCCTCTGGGATTTCGAAGACCTGCTGATGAACGACGGCTGTACGGGCATCGCCGTGATGAATCCGCATACGCCTCGCGAGGTCCAGTTTGATGAGCACAAATTGCTGATCATTTATGGCGATTCGCTCGAGGAGTTTGAAAGCGTGCTGGGCGCCCGGGACTTGCAATCTCGCGAAGGGCTCCGATTCATCACCGAAGCGGAGCACGTGCATTCCTCAAAAGAGGAGTACATCCAGCAGTTCGAGGAATTGAAACGCTGCCTGGGAATCGACGAGGAATTCAGCTGACATTCGAGCTTGCGGATCCACAGATCTTTGAATTCGATTTTCATCGGCGGGCCGGCATGCATCTGCAGCGCCAATACGCCCTCGCGCAACGCGAACTGCTCCTCGTGATCGTCCACTTCACACATCAGCACGCCGTTGATCCAATACACGATCCGCGAGCCTTGGGCCAGCAACCGGATATGGTTCCAGTCGTCGCGATGGATGGGTTCGAGCAATTCGTCGAAATCGCCGAACGGGGTGATCGCTTTCTGGCCTTGCGAATCGATGACCACCCGCTGGCCGCGTTCGGCGACCAGCCCGCGTCCGTGCTGGTAGATGCAGCCTGCATATTCTCCGTCCGTGTCGATATCGGCTTGGTAGCCCCATGTGTCCCAATTGGGGCGTGTTTCGCTACGGAACTGGACGCCCGAATTCCCACCCGCCCCGTGGATCCGGTAGGCGCCGCGGAATTCGAAATCCGCCGGTCTTCCCCCGGTCCAGTACAAATAGTGGGTGCGTGTACTGGGTTTGTCCGGGGTGCTTTCAGCCACGATCGCGCCATCCCGGACTTCCCACCAATCGGGCATGCCCTCCCAGCCGGTCAAATCCCGGCCATTGAACATGGACACGAAACCCTGTTCTTCCAGCTCGGCAGCGGTTGGCGGTTCCTCGGCCAGCACCCCGGCCGGAAGCAGCAGTCCGGTCAGGACCAGCAGACTCCCAACGATTCGTGAGGAATCGGCGTGTGGCGAGTTGCCGGGACCACCGGCGCGGTTTGCGATGGGAAATGTTGCGTCGAGCATGATCTGGGATCCTTGTCTAACGAGATTTCGACCGGTCAGACATCCCGCTGGCCGGAACCCGGCATTATAAGCCCCGCCGGCCGCGTCGACAATCAATCCTACGGTTCGGCACAGTCCGCCCCCCACTTAAGCGTCCAGCGCCCGGTCCAGGTCCTCTTGAAGATCCCGCACATCTTCCAGACCGATACTCAAACGGATCAGATTGTCCGCGACCCCGTGGGCCGCTCGATCCGCCGCCGCGTAGCTGGCGTGCGACATGGTGGCCGGTTGTTCGATCAGCGATTCGACCGCTCCGAGACTGACTGCCAAATGGAACAGCCGCGTGCGCTGAACCACACGCTGCGTGCGGGCCAGATCGCCGGGGACGGTCAAGCTGAGCATGGCCCCGCCCAGACCGTTCATCTGGCGGAAGGCCAATTCATGGCCCGGATGGTGGGGCAGGCCGGGATACAGGACCTGCGAAACCCGCGGATCCCCCTCCAGAAACTCGGCGATCCGCTGGGCGCTCCGCGATTGCTCGACCACCCGCAGGGCCAGCGTCTTCAGCCCGCGGCTGACCAGGAAGGCATCGAAGGGCCCCAAGGTGGCCCCGGTCGCGTTCTGCAGGAAGTACAGCCGGTCGAATAGTTCCGGGTCGCGGACGACCAAAGCGCCGCCCAGCACGTCGCTATGCCCACCCAGGTACTTCGTGGCCGAGTGCATGACGATATCCGCGCCCAATTCCAATGGTCGTGTCAACACCGGAGTGGCGAACGTGTTGTCCACGCCCAGCAGCAGGTTATGGCGGGCGGCCAGTTCAGCACAGGCGCGGATATCGGTGATCGACATCTGCGGATTTCCGGGCGTCTCGATCCACAGCAAGCGGGTCGTCGGGCGGATGGCCGCCGCCAGCTGGTCCAGGTCTCGCGAAGGGGCCAGAGAGACCTGAATGCCCGCCCGATCGACCACCCGGTGCAGCAACCGGTAGGTGCCGCCGTAGATGTCGGTCGCGGCGACGATGTGCTCGCCGGCCTTCAGCAGCATGGTCACGCAGTGCACGGCGGCCATCCCTGAGGCGAAGGCCAGGGCACCGCAACCGCTTTCCAAGGAAGCCAGCGTGCGTTCCAGATTCTTTCGCGTCGGGTTGCCGCTGCGCGCGTAATCGAATTCGCCACACACGCCCGGCTCCGGCTGGATGTACGTCGAGGCGACGTGGATCGGGGGAACGACGGCGCCGGTGCCCGCGTCGGGCTCGCTGCCAACATGGATCGCTCGGGTTCGGAATTGCATGGGACAGGCTCGGATTCCAGGCTCGCAGGAGCCGCTTTAACGCAAGACGGTCATCAACACAAAGGCCAGGCACAACAGCAGCACCACCGCCGCAAACCAAGCTTCGCGCGCGGAAGGCCAGGCCACCGGCGGCGCCTGATCGGGAAACTCGCGGCGGAGGAAGTCGTCGTAGTCGAAGTCATCCTCCAGTTCCTCGTCCAGCGGAGCGTCGTCCTCCCACGCCCATCCCGACTCCTCGCTCGACCCGCACTGGGGGCAGAACGTCGCGTCTTCCGCCAAAGGGGCGCCACAGTGAGGACAGAGGAAGTCGTCGTCGTTGCCAGAAAACGCGCGATTCATGATTCTTCCGGAAACGGCTCTTGCAGCCGCGCGCGGGCCTCCTCCGCCCAGGGACTGTCGGGAGCCAAGTCCAGGAAACGATCCCAGTGCGGCCATGCCTCCGCCCGCCGACCCAAATCGTCCAGCGTGCGTGCCAGGTGGTAGTGGACGTCGGGGTAGTCGTTGTGGAACCGCAGCGTGCCCTCAAAAGCGGCCACCGCCCATTCGAGCTGTCCCAATTCGGCCAGCACACATCCCAGATTGGCCCGGGCCTCGACATAATCTTCGTCCATCTCGACGGCCATCGAATAACGCTCGCGGGCGGCCGGGAGGTCACCCAGCCGGTAAAGTAGCTCGGCCAAGCGAAAACAGATCTCGGGCAGGGGACCCTGAGCTGCCAGCAGGACGCGATAGACTTCGGCCGCCGCTTCCAACTGGCCCGCATCTTCGAAATCGGTGGCCCACGCCAGCATTTCATCAATCGAAAGGGGGCCCTCCTGCTCGGCCAGATAGTCCTGCAAAGACACCGTCGGGAGACGGGGCCCGCCGGTCGGCTCCGCTTGCTGTTCCAAGGCCTCGAAGTCGATTCGCAACTGACCGCCCGGTTCGATCAGTCCCTCCCCCTGACGCAGCAGCAGCTGGCGGCCTTCGACAATCACGGACAACTGGGCCAGCGGACGCTCGACCTCGGGCACAAATCGAGAGAGGGCGTCCAGTTTCTTCTCGATCGCCGCCGGCGAGGCCCCCGCGGCCAGTAACTGGGCCAGATGGCGAGCTGTGGCGACCTCTTGAAAATCGAAGTACGGCAGCCGCCGAACCTCCCGCACCGGGACGATCAGCCCGCGCCGGTGCCAGCGGCGAATCGTGGCCACCGACACGCCCAACAGCTCCGCCAGCATCGCCGGCGTGTACAACCGCCGCACATGCTGCTCGGTCTCGACCAGCCCCAGACGCTGCCAAAGCGCCGTTTCACTGGCGATTTCCAGCCGACCCTCGGCAGCCGCTCGACGCGTCGCGGCATCCAGCAGATCATCCGGATCGACCAGCGGCAACTCGTCCGCACCAACGACCACCAGATCGACATCGCCGCATGCCTCGTCGACGGGCGTGCCCCCGTATTGACGGACCAGCTGCTGGGCTTCCCGCCGGGTAACCCCGCCCAATTTGCCGATAAATGCGACCCGTTTGCCCGCAAGACACGATTCGCTGTCCGCATCGCGCGGAAATCCCTCGTCCCGTTCCTCTTCCTGATCGGGTTCCATCGGCTGTGGGTCCACCGGATCCTCCCCAAATATGGCCGATCCCGGCGCCTTGGCGACCGCCCCGGTCGCCATCCGTTGTCCACACGTACTGCCTGACAAATCTGTGGTTCCTCCCGCCTGATCGGCACGGGCCGACCACGGGGCACACGGAAACCCGTCGCCCCCATTGCTTCGCCCCGCTCGGCTGCCCCGCTCCGCTTCCCGGATTCTTTTGCAGTCTAATAAAAATCGCCACCGCTGTCACCGTGTGTTAGCCACCGGGGCAGTCGGGTTTCGGGGGCAAGGTCGTTCAGGATGTCTGCCAGGAGATCCAGGTCGCTCCAGTCGAGATCTTCGTGCGACTCGGCGGCGGTCGCTTCGCCACGTCGCTGCGGATGGTCTCCGTCAGGCGGCTGCCGTGCCATGGGGTTCGCCAGATCGGGTGCGGCTTCCGACAAGGCTCGCGGCGGTGGCAACGGGCGGCGCGCGGCGGCCAGCGTGGCGATGTGACGCTCCAGCGTGGCTGCGGACCACAGGTTGCCCGATCGGGTCGCCAAGGACTGGGGCCCAAAGAAAGTCGGCTCGGGATGCGGAACCACGGTTGTCCTATGGTCAGGCTGACTCGGAGACCCCGGCATGAGTGGCGAAGCCGCTCGCAGTACCGTCAGAGAAACCTGCCACATCGTGTTGCGGACGTCCGCTGCCGCTTCCCCGGCAAACAACGACCGGCTCGCGAGAACGCCGGACGGTTCGACGAGGAATTCCTCCGGCACCGTCATCAATTGTGAACTCTCGGCAAGCGTGTAAAATTTCTGAGCTTGATGACGGAGGTTGTCGCTGCTGACTCGGTTGATCCCACGAACGCAAACCTCGGCCAACGAGTCGATCGAGTGCGAGTACGAAACGCACCGGATGATCCCACCAAGCACCGAGCAATCACCACTCGCACAAAACCCAGTGCGAGTGTGATTTCTTGGCCGATGCTAAGCAGCTGCAACCACCGGCTATGGCGCAGCCGCGACATACCATTATTGGCCGGTCAGGCCTGAATTAAATCAGGTGGTTCCGGCGGGGCAAGAATACCTTGCCCTGTTTGTCGCGTTGAGAAAGGTGCATCATGCCCAATCGGCTTGCCAACGAAACCAGCCCCTATTTGAAGCAACACCAGAACAATCCGGTGGACTGGTACCCGTGGGGCTCCGAGGCGTTGGAGCGGGCACGGGCGGAGGACAAGCCGATCTTCCTGTCGATCGGTTATTCTGCCTGTCATTGGTGCCATGTGATGGAGCGGGAGAGTTTCGAAGATCCGGAGATCGCCGAGTTGCTGAACCGGTGGTTTGTATGCATCAAGGTGGATCGCGAAGAGCGACCGGACTTGGACCAATTGTACATGAACGCGGTGCAGATGCTGACGCAGCACGGTGGCTGGCCGATGTCGGTGTTTCTGACTCCGGAATTGCGGCCTTTTTTCGGGGGCACCTATTGGCCCCCGCATCCCCGGATGGGCATGCCGGGTTTTTCGCAGATTGTGCGGGCGGTCGCGGAGAGTTGGAGCCAGCGTCGAGCGGCGGCAGAGGAACTGGCGGCGCGGCTGACCGCGGCGCTGCAACCCGACGCGGAGGGCGCCGGCCAGGGCAGCTTGTCGCGTGAGACGCTGCACGGAACGGTGGCGAAACTGCGTCAGGCGTATGATTTCGAACACGGAGGTTTCGGGAACCGGCCGAAGTTTCCCCAACCCATGCTGATCCGGTTCCTGTTGCGCCTGGGACAGCGGGTCCCCAGCGAAGAAGCGCGAACGATGGCCTGCCGGAGTTTGGACAAGATGGCGCAAGGCGGCATTTACGATCATTTGGGAGGCGGTTTCGCGCGGTACAGCGTGGATGACGACTGGCAGGTCCCCCATTTCGAAAAGATGCTGTACGACAATGCGTTGCTGGCCAATGCCTACCTGGATGGCTATTTGGCAACCCGCGACCCAGCCTATGCCCAGGTCGTCCGCGATACGCTGGACTATGTGCTGCGGGATATGACCGATCCGGCAGGCGGATTCCACAGCACCGAGGACGCGGACAGCGAGGGGGTGGAGGGCAAGTACTATGTTTGGACCGCGGCGGAAATCCGCCAGATCCTGGGCGATGAACCTGGAAGGCGGTTTTGCGAGTTGTACGGCGTGACGGAAGGGGGGAATTTCGAGCACGGGACCAACATTCTGCATCGGACTGGTCCCCTGACCCGGGTGGCGGCGGAGCGGGGCGAGGACCCGGCGGTTTGGGAGGCGGAGATGGCGGCTGCCCGCCAGCAGTTGCTGGCCGCCCGCCAACAGCGGGTGCGACCCGGCAAGGACGACAAGATTCTGGTCAGCTGGAACGGGCTGATGATCGACGCCATGGCTCGAGCCGCCGCGGTTCTGGACGTGCCGCAGTACGGACAAGCGGCGGCGCGAGCCGCCCGGTTCGTGCTGGACGAAGTCCGCCGGGAGGATGGCCGGCTGCTGCATTGCTGGCGGCAGGGTCAAGCCCGCTTCGACGCGTGTCTGGACGATTATGCCTACCTGATCCAGGGTCTGGTGGGATTGTACGAGCTGGATTTCGACGAGTCCTGGCTGCGGGCGGCGGTCGCCTTGGCCGACCTCCTCCTACAGCACTTCACGGACTCGGATACGGGCAGCTTCTTCTTCACCGCGGACGACCACGAGCCGCTGATCGCCCGCACGCGGGAATGGACCGACAGCAGTGTCCCCAGTGGCAACGGCATGGCCGCGACCTGTCTGTGGCGATTGGGAAAGCTGTGCGGCCGCGGAGACTATCTGACCGCGGCCAGCAACGTGCTGGAGCAGGGAGCGGCATGGATCGAACAGGCGCCGTTGGCGGTCGGCCAGTTGCTGCTGGCCGCCGACCTGGCCCTGGGACCGATGCGGGAGATTATCCTCCTGGGGGAACCCGGGCGGGACCCGACGGCGGGCGTGCTGCGGGCGCTGCGGCAACGGTTCCTGCCCAACGCGGTGGTGGCCTGCCGTTCGCCAGCCGACAGCGGCGGCGGATCGCCGTTGGACACCGCGTTTGCCGGCAAGACCTGGATTGGCGAACCGACGGTCTACGTTTGCGAGAACTTCGCGTGCCAGGCTCCGGTGACCGGTCGCGACGCGGCCCTGCGGTTGTGGGACGAGTTGAGCTGACGCCCCCGCGAGGCTGGCTCGCGGGGGTCGAGGCGGCCCGGACGGCGCGTCTGGCGCCAGAGCCGGTTCAATACTCCCGATCGGTCAGCATGCCGGGCTGCGGAATCGGGTATCGACCTTGCTCGTCGGCTTGGATCGGCGCGGGGGAATCCTCGGTCCATTCGTCCAGTCCGGGAGCGTACTCGCGGTCGCAGTTCAGCATGTCGTCCAGGGTGATTTCGCGCGCGGTGTGGGCGGCCCGCCGACCCAGCGAACTGACCACGCTGGCCATGACGCCGTAGTCCCACTCGTGGAACGGCTGGTCGTCGCGAATCGCATCGACCAGATCGTTCCATTCGTTCTGATACGGGTTGCCTTCGCCGCTGGGGATCTCCGACTGCCAGATCCGCTTGGCGCTGTCGAAATCCTGACCTTCGTACATGCTGGACGGGGCTCCGCAGTCCCCCGAGCGGGAAGCGATGGCACAGCCCTTCGTGCCGTGCAGGTAGCTGGAGAACTTCGAGTGGGCTCCTGGCATGCAGCGTCCGTGCAGGTACAGTTTGGCGCCGTCGTCAAAGGTATATTCGACGGCGTAGGAATCGAAATTCTGATCGACGGCATCCCCCCGATAATGGCGGCCGCCCAGGGCTTGGGCCTTGACGGGCCAAGCGTCCTTCATCCAGCAGCAGTGGTCGATGACATGGATGTAGAAGTCGTTGAATCCGCCGCCGCTGGCCCAGAGGAAGGCGTGGAAGCGTTGGATCTGCCAGAACAATTCGCTGGGGCTGCCCGGCCATTTTCCGGTGAATACCGACCCGATCGGCCCGTGCATTCGGTAGGCCCGCATGTGGTAGATGTCGCCGAGCGCCCCGTCCCGAACCCGCTGGTTCAGCTGTTCGATGTTCCGCGCGTGCCGGGACATCAGGCCCACACCGACCTTCAGGTTCTTCTCATTGGCCTGCTGGCCGATTTCCAGCATCCGTCGCGAGGTGGGTCCATCGGCGGTGAGCGGTTTTTCCATGAAGATGTGCAGGCCTTTGTCGACGGCGTAGTCGAAGTGGGCCCAGCGGAACGCGGGGGGCGTGGCGGAGATGGCGATGTCGCCGGGGCGCAGGCAATCCATGGCGTGCCGGTACGCGTCGAGCCCCGAAAACCGCCGCTCCTCGGGCGCATCGACTTGGTCGCCGAAACGGTTCTTCAAGTTGTTATAGCTGCTGGCGACCCGGCCCTCGAACACATCGGCCAGGGCCACCAGCTTGACCGGGCCCCGGCGAACCGAAAGGGCATCCGCAGCCGCCCCGGTGCCTCGCCCGCCACAGCCGATCAGCGCCACCTGCAACAAATTGTTCTCGGCCGCATGCACGTGGGGAACGGCGAATCCGGCGAGCGTCGTTGCGGCGGTGACCGCCCCCGTCTGCTTCAAAAACTCACGGCGCGAAGCGGCATTCGAGACGGTTTCCTTCTGACTCATCAGGGCTCTCCTTCGAAATGGAACACGGGCAAAACGATCATCGACGGCAAGACTGCCCGGGGCCCGCT
>SLEY01000469.1 GCA_007124535.1 Planctomycetaceae bacterium | reverse complement strand
TGGCATCGTTCCCACGCTTCTGCGTGGGAACGCAAGCTCGGACGCTTCGCGTCCCATGAAAGGAACCGTATCACCTGAAAACGATGCAGCAGTTTCATGTGTGAAAGTGGAAAAGACGCGAAGCTTCTAAACCGTGCGTTCCCACGCAGAAGCGTGGGAACGATGCACGATTCAAAAACCGTGCCGGACGGGATTTACCCCTTTAAGCGGGGCTCCACCGTCAAAATGCGGGGACCGCCGTGCAATGCAAGTTCTCCGGACGCGGGGCAAACGTGAGCCTACGCCATCGGAACTGCGGGAAATCCTCCGTGCATTTCAGCGAGGTATCGACGCCGCTTCGGCCGATTTCCCAGTCATCGATTACGTACTTGTGACGAACCGCGACATGAGCGCCGAGGTCCAGAAGCATTATGGGCGCCGAGATACTCCCTTTGAAGAACTATGCGAAAGCGGTCGGTCCCGAGCATTTTGGCGTTGCGCTTTCGAGGTGGGGGGCAAACGATCCCGATTCGGAACGCCGCCAGAGCAGTGCGGACCCGATGGCCCCATGGGTACCAAGGCTCAAAATACCCCCTAGACGGGTGTCTCAATCGTCCCCGGAAGGCTCATTCGGGTCCAGCCAAGCGCGCAGGTCATCCAGCGACCGGAAATCCAACAGGACTTCTCCGAGTTCCGCCAACCTTTCGAGCGGCAGTCGGTACAGCCGCTGTTCGAGGTCCTCGGGAATTGCTCCACAGATCCGTGTGAGCGACCCCAAAAGAACTGATGCCCCACCCTTTGTCTGTCCCCCCGCTTACCCCCGTGCTTCGGCGATACGCTCCACCGATGTGACGTAAGGCATGTTCAAGCTCTCCTCCAAAGCGACCAGATCTTCTTCGAATTTCCGGCTCAAGTCCTCCGGGAAGCTCACCATCCAGTCGATCAGCCGGAAGATCTCCAGGACCATGACGGCGTCCGGCAGGGCATTCAGCGTGGATTCCAATACGGACTTGGCGGTCAGCAGATCGCCCAGACTGGAGCGATGGTACTCGTCCAGGGAGGCGGCCATGCGGTTGAAACCGGCTGCCAGCTGACTCCATTCCTCGGTGCTGGCCGGCGGGACGCGGTGATCGAAGTTGCCGCGGCGGATCGCTTCCACCGAAGCGGTCAATTGCCGGATGGGGCCCAGCACCGAACGTCCCAACCAGGCGGCTGCGGCGATTGCCAGCAGGAAGCTGAACACGGAGAGAACCGAGACGAACTGCCGCCCCCGCCGCGAAGCGGTTTCCATCCGATAACTGGCGGTCTGCATCGATTGGAACCCGGCGTCGCGGAGTTGGTCACAGACGGCCACCGCCCGCCGTAGCTGAGGATTGACCTGCCGATGATAACGCTCCAGCGACTCCGGACCCGCCTGATCCACCAGGGCGTCGCCCGCCAGCCGGTAATCCCGCAGGCGACCCTGCAGTTCCCTGCGCAGCGGTGTGTGTTCCGGAAACTGGCGCTCCAGCAGTTGCTGAAGGGCCAGGAACTCGGCATCCCCTCGAGCCCGTTCGGCCGTCAATTCCGCGCGCGCCCGCGCCGCTTCCCCACTGAGAAACAGCAGCAGCGCATCGTCCTCCCGTTCCAGCGAGAAATGCAGCGCGGCCGCGCGATCGATCAAATCGCGGGCCGCACGCCACGCGGGACCCGCCGCCTGGTCGATCCGAAGAAAGGCCCACGTACTGGCAAACCCACTGGCCACGGTCGCTGCGACCAGCAGGCCACCGACAAACAGGAAACGGGTCCGCAATCGTCGGAAATGCATCCCGGACGCTCCTCAAGCCAATCCAAAACGCTTGCGTTTGCGCTGCAGCGTGGTGACGTCAATTCCCAAGGTCCGTGCCGCCGTTTCGAAAGAAGTGGCCCGCGCCAGGACCCGGGCAATGTGTTCGCGTTCCAATTGCTCTAACGGGATATCGGCTCCCAAGGCGGTCTCCGCCACCGTAGCGGGGCCCGGATCGCCGGCCGACCCCACGGACAGTCCCAAGTCGGCCGCTTCGATTACCGAAGAAGGGCATAAAATGACGGCCCGTTCCACCGCATTCCGCAATTCCCGCAAATTGCCGCTCCAAACGTGCCCTTGAATCGCCACTTCGCAGGCAGGGGAAAACGCCAGATTCCGCCGACCCTGACGCCGTTCGAAAAAACCCAGATAGTGCCGCGCCAGCGGAAGGATGTCCTCCACCCGTTCACGCAACGGGGGTACCGTCAAAGTGATCACGTTCAGCCGGAACAACAGATCCTCTCGAAAGCGGCCCGCCTGCACATCCGTTTCCAACGCGCGATTGGTCGCAGTGATCAACCGCACATCAAAATGCTGGACCCGAGCGTCACTCGCCTCCAAACACAAACGCAACGATTGACGAATCCCCGGATCGTCATCAATGATCAACGCAGACCACGGTGCACTCATCGCGAAACTGCCTCCCCTCGCTTGTCCCCCGAATGGCCCCTGTCCCGCCGCGGGGCAACGATTTCCCACCTGTTGTCCGCAGATTCTCGTCCAGGAAATTTCCCCACCAGTCTACCAGACATCCCCTCGTTTCGCGACCGGAGCGGCAGCCCAGAGTCTCTCGTCTGGATCGCACGACCCGCCTAGATCCGGCTGCCCGTCCCCCGGCGGAGTGAACTATCAAGACCGGGGCAACGTCCGGCTGGCTATTCTGCGCAGAATCTCCAGTATTTGCTCCTGACCCTCTATTCTCCTTTATTCTCGTGGTACAATCGCCGACCGTGGCTTTCACGACTGGTTCCAGGGAGAAACCTCATGACGCGTCCATCGAAACCGACCCGGCGACTTCTTCTTCGACAGACCGTCCGGAGTACGGCAGCCTGCGGCTGCCAACCGGTGCAGTTGGAGGACGAGTTTGACGAGCGGCGTTGAAAGCAAGGGCAGGGTTTCGACCATGAAGCAACGATTTGTGTGGAATCTGAATGAGGTGGGCCGAGAACAGCGGGACGAGGTCGGCGGCAAAGCGGCCAATTTGGGAGAAATGCTGCGGGCTGAATTGCCGGTTCCCGGCGGGTTCGTCGTCTCGACGGATGCCTACCGGCGGTTCTTGGTTGAAAACGATTGCTGCGATCGGCTGGCGAGGTTGCTGGATGCCTGGGAAGGCGAGGGAATCCAGGAAGAGGTCGCCGAGCAGATCCGGGAACTGTTTGCCGCCGGCACGATCCCGCCCGTGGTAGAGCGAGCGATCCGGCAGTCCTATGACGACCTTGGGCGTCCCTTGACGGTCGTCCGTTCCTCGGCCACGGCGGAGGATCTTCCCGGGGCATCTTTTGCCGGCCAGTATTCCTCGTTCTTGAACGTGCAGGGTCCGGTCGC
>SLEY01000455.1 GCA_007124535.1 Planctomycetaceae bacterium | reverse complement strand
TGGGGGTGTTGCTGGGTGCCCTGATTGTGGCGGGGAGCTTGGTGCTGGCACATCAGGAGTTTGCTTGGCTGGCCGGGGGCCAGTTGCTCGTGCATGTGCCGCTGATCCTGCTGGAAGGGCTCGTGACCGTGGGAGTGCTCGGTTTCGTGCGCAAAGTGCGTCCCGAGCTGTTGCAGGGACCGGCGATGCTGTCGGCCGGTCTGAGTTGAATTCGACCGCGCGGGCCTTCGGGTCGCTTCGCGTGGACTGGACTGGAGAGGAGCCCCTCTAAATGCTGGAACGACGTGTGGGGCATTGGACGTGGGTCCTGTCGATGCTGTTGGGCGCCGTGTCTGCCGAGGCCCATCAGCTGTACGTGCATACCTTGGCGCGGGGGCGGGCGATCGAAGGTCGGGCCTATTTTCAGGGGGATCTCCCGGCTGCCGGCGCCCTTGTGCGGATCTACGATGCGGCCGGCGACTTGCAGGGCGAAACGACGACCGACGAGCATGGCCAATTCCGCTTCGAATGCCGCCAGCGTGCCGATCATCGCGTGGTGGTGGACGACGGGGCCGGGCATCGGGCGGTGTCTACGGTTCGCGGTGAGGACCTGTCCCCGGAACTGGTTGCTGGGCCTGGCGAGTCGCGGCTGCCGGCTCCGGGCGGATCGGACCTGTCGGTGGCGGCCGAGTTGCAATCGTTGAATTCGCAGATCGTCCAGCTGCGACGGGAATTGGACGCCTACCGCGTCCAGGTGCGTTGGCGGGATCTGATCGGTGGCGTCGGGTATCTGGTGGGCGTGCTGGGTTTGTGGTTCTTTGTGGCCGGCACGCTGCGCCAACGGGCTTGGCGGCCGGCCAGCGGCGACGAGCAGCGAGTTGGTCCCGAATGAGCCGGTCGCGGAGATGGTGCGACACGCGGGACCGTGCGATCCTGCCCTCGCCCCCGGCGGAGAAGGCGGAGGGACGGTTCGCCGCCCTCCGGTTGGATCCGCGCGGTCGGGTGCTGGCCGCGGTGGCGTTTTCTGTCGTGGTCGCCGTGGCCAACGGCTTTGCCACCCTGGCCGCCGCGCTGGTGCTGACGATCCTGGCCGTTCTGAGTTGTGGCTGGCCGGTGGCCGTGGTCCTCCGGCGGTTGGCGCCGTTGAATTCGCTGCTGCTGGCCCTGGTCGCCATCCTGCCCTGGACGGTGGCCGGCGATCCGCTGTGGCAAGCCGGGCCGTTGACCTATTCGAGTGAGGGACTACGGCTGGCCGCTCGGATTGCGCTGAAAGGCAACGCGATCGTGTTGAGTCTGCTGCTGCTGCTCGGTTCCTTGGATGGGATCACGCTGGGCCGCGCACTGGCTCAATTGCGCCTGCCGGACAAACTGATCCATCTGCTGCTGTTCACCATCCGTTATTTGGAAGTGCTTGGCCGCGAGTACGGGCGGTTGCGGGTGGCGATGCGGACACGCGGGTTCCGCGCCCGTTTCAACCGGCACACTTGGCGGAGCTACGGCCATCTGATCGGCATGCTGCTGGTCCGCAGTCTGGATCGTGCGGAACGGATTGGGGCGGCCATGAAATGCCGCGGTTTCCGCGGCCGGTTCTATTTGGGGGAGCGTTTGGTGTTTTCGCAGCACGACGCCTGGTTCGCGGTGGCGGCGACGGCCGTGCTGCTGGGCCTGGTCTTTGTGGAATGGTTCGTATGGAGCCGCTGATTCAGTTTAACGAGGTCGGTTTTGCTTACGATCCCCAGCGACCGGTGCTGGCGGATTGCGATTTCCAATTGCAGGCCGGCCAGCGGGTCGGCTTGATCGGGGCGAATGGCAGCGGCAAAACGACGCTGCTGGCGCTGACCGTCGGGCTGTTGAAGCCGACCGCAGGACGGATCAAGGCTTTTGGGCGGGTGCGGAGCTGCGAGGCGGATTTTCACGAGGTCCGTTGCCGCGCGGGGCTGCTGTTCCAGGACACCGATGACCAGCTGTTCTGCCCCACGGTCGCCGAAGACGTCGCCTTCGGGCCGCTGAATCTGGGCCTGGCGCGCCGCGAAGTCGAGCGGATCGTCAGCCGGACCCTCGATTCGCTGGGATTGGCCGGCTACGAGTCGCGGGTTACCTACCGCTTGTCCGGCGGCGAAAAACGGCTGGTCGCCCTGGCTACCTTGCTGGCCATGAACCCGGACGTCCTCTTATTGGACGAACCCGCCACCGGCTTGGACGAACAGGCGACCGAGCGGGTGCTGGAAACACTGGAACGCTTGCCCCAAGCCATGCTGATCGTCTCGCACGATCGAGCCTTCTTGCGCCGGCTGGCCCATTCCGCCCTGCGGCTGAACCGGGGACGGCTGGAGCCCGGCGAAGGGCAACTTTGACCCGCCTAAAGAAGTACCGCCAGCGAGCGTTGGAAACACAAAGCCGATGCCAAGACGAAAGCGGCGCCCAGCCGCCTCGCTCCAAAAGGAGGGGATTTGCGAAATCGGGAAAGGGGAGACGGTTTTTCCTTATGCTCTGGGCAAACTTTGCCGATGGAAGGGATTGTAAGGTGCAGGAAAGCCAGGGGGGATGATAAAAGACTGGCATGCGCTGCCCGCGTCGGGCGCCAGGAATCTGCACCCACCCGACGCCGACGGGCAGATGGCGATGCCTGCTCACAAACGCTCCTCCATAAGGACTTCGCGATGACCACCCGAAATTGCTGGCTTACCTATGCTGGGGCTGCCGCGCTCCTGTTGCTGCTGATTCCTGTCGGGTCCGGTTGCACGGCGTTGCAAGCCGATTCGTCTCTGGGGCTGCAGACTTCCGGTCTTATGGAGGGGGCGGCAGAGGAGGCTCCGGCGGCGACGATCAGTCTGGAGGTGCGTCCGGCTGGTCGGCGAGAACCGGAAATGCAGCAGATCCCCATGCACTCGCTCATGCACGTCCAGGACCTGCTGGAACACACCCGGTTGAACCGTCGTTTCCGGCGGATGGGTCTGCACGTGATGCGGCCGACCGGCGGGGACATGGTCCGGATGAAGGTTCGGTTCAGCCATGAAACAGGTCGCGTCGATCCGTTGTTCGATTACGCGCTGCGGCCGGGAGACCATGTTGTGGTGATCGAGGACACGTCGACGGTTCTGGACGATATGCTGGACAGTCTGCCGAATCCCTTGGCGCCGGCGCGGCGGATGTAAGGGGATCGGTGGCGCCGTACCCGCGATTTGACAGCAGCACCCGTTGAACCCGGGTGATCGTATTCTGCGTGCGAACCAATCCAGAACCAGAAAATGCCGTTCCCCCGCCGGATGCCGACCGCTCGATAGTCGAGCCCTACGCGAGCCGAAAAAATGGGACGTGACGGATGGACGCGTCGAAAACGCAAGCTCGGGTGATGCGGATCTTCACGGAACAG
>SLEY01000069.1 GCA_007124535.1 Planctomycetaceae bacterium | reverse complement strand
TGGAATACACGCCTGACATGTCCATGTTTCCGGATCTGGATTAGCCATGCAAGTGAATCAATCCTCGGCGGTCGAAACCGTCCATCGGCTTCTCTTTCGCGCCCTTTTGGAAATCCGCTCTCAAGGGCAAGACGAGAAGAACAGGGCTGTGTTCCACCTGGCGGACCTGTTTCATGCCGTTGTGCTGGAGATGGAAAACGCGGCCGAAGGCCGCTGCCGTTATGAGGACGTCCTGAAAGTCCTCGAAGCGCGGGCCCAAGAGAAGGGCCTGGACCAATGGCTCAGCCAAAACGTTTCTGATCTCGCGGAGTCCTCGCCGAACCAGCGGATGCAGTTGACCGGGCACCGCGGTCAACGTCAGTAGCCGGAGAATTCGTTGGAGTTCACGATTTATCGTGCTTCCAATGGGGGAAACGCAGACGGAATCTCCGGGTCACCACGCTAAAGCGTGAACTCCAACGAATACCACCACGCTAAAGCGTGAACTCCAGCGAAGGCAGGGGGGTGGGCGTTTTTCGTTTCGCTTGCATCGCCTGGTTGTCAAGGCCTGCTATCAGTGCTAGCATGCGTAGTCGGAAAAATCCGGCGTGAAAACCAGCCCGTACGGGCTGGTTTCCCTATACCTTTTGGTTCGGAATTATTTTCAAGGAGGATCGGTACAGCCGTTGTGGCCGTGGCAAATGGTGCGGCGGTGATGCGGCTGGAACGAACAGCAGGCAAAGAAATGCTGGTATTAAGTCGACGCGTCGGAGAACGGATCCTGATCGGCGAGAACATTTCGGTGACCGTGGTGCGAATTGCCGGGGGCGCCGTCCGTCTGGGAATCGAGGCGCCCGGGGATCTGTCGATCATGCGAGATGAGCTTCGCGAGGATTCGGGCCGGGGAAATAAGGAACCCGCGGCTTCGGCTCGTGAAACCTCCACCACCTCCTAGTCCGGGTGGCACGTCCCGCGCCTTCCGTGAGCAGATCTCGCCAACAGAACCCACCCCTGTGGGCGGCAGGATCGGTTTGTGCCCGCCCCCCTTCTGCCCCCGAGAGAATTTCGGTACCATAGAGCCGAAATTCTGTTGGTCGGTTTCCCGCTTTGTCTGAGGTTTCCCATGAAAAACGCGTCTCCGTTCTACGCTCGCCAAGATCAAAGAAACAAGCAAGTCGTCGCCAATTCGACCTATATGAAGCCCCGTGTGGATTCGCACGTTCTGCCGATCCGCATCGATCTGGCGGGCGAGAGTGAACTGAGTCCCGACAAACTTGATGTTTTGGGTGCTTTGGAGAAGAAAGCGGCCGCGCTGGCCCTTTCCTCCGTGGCTTCGCTGGCCAAATTGAACGAGGTCGATCATTTGGGGGGTGGCTTGGAAGTCATCCCGCCGCTGATGTTGACCTTGTTGATCTGCGATGGCGAGTCGCGACACTACACCATCGAGCACGCCCACACCAGCATCGGTTACTACGCTTCGCTGGCGACTTTGGGCTATCTGGATGAAGAACAGGTGGTCGAAGGATTTCGCCGCAGCCTGGACATTCCGGGGCACGTCTCCTGGGTGCCGGGTGGCACCCAGGCGAACGGGGGTCGTTTGGGAGTGATGGTTCCCGTGGCTGTGGGGCAAGCACTGGGGTTGAAGGGGCACGGAGTGGCCGATCCGTTGGTGATCTGCCATTGCGGCGATGCGGGTTGGCTCTCCGGCCAGGCACTGGACGGTTTTCTCGGCGCTGCGGCTCATGGCGCGCCGATCGTCTTTGTCATGAACCGCAACGGGATCCAATTGTCCAACACGTGTGCCAACATCCTGGACAAGGACCCGCGGCAGTTGATCGGTGCTTGTGGGGTGGAGATCCTGGAGATTCCCAGCTTGCTCGACACGCCTGGATTGTATGCGGCCTATCGGGAAGCGCGGGAGTTGGCCCAGTCCGGCAAACCGGCGCTGATCTACCCGACGGGCGAAAAGGATCGGACATTGGCCGACTTTGGCGATCAGCACGGCGTGCGGGCTGAGTTGGAGCAGTTTGCCCAGAAGCACGGCGTGGCGATGGACCAGCGGGTGTGGGTCCCCGGATCGCTGATGAGTTGGCGGGACGTTGACGCGATGTTCGAGTGCGTGTTCCATGTCAACGGATTGCCCGGGGGGAAGGGGCACCATGACGGCCATATGAAGGGTCGCGATTTGCAGGCCGCGTTGGCCAATCCACTGCTGCAGTGCACCGAGCGGGAGCAAGCGGCGATGGATCAACTGCGGCAGCAGCCGGCCGTGACCCGCGTGACGGAAGCGCGTCCGGCTCCCGGTTCCGCCAATTTGCTGCTGACCCGCGAGCAGTTGGACGAGGTGGAATTGCCACCGCCGGGCAAGGCGGTAAGCCCTCGTTCGGGCATCCAGATCGGCTATGCCACGGTTGCCAAGGCCCATCCGGACCGATTCTTCACCGTCTCGTGCGATCTGGATCCTTCGACCAAGATGGACAAGTCCAAGACGTTTCTGGCGGCGGACCACAAATTCGAAATGGGCATTACCGAGCAGGCTTCGTCCTTGCTGGCGGACGGGTTGGCCCTGAGTTCGCGGGAGCCGCAGCTGGTGGTGTTCGCGACGTTTGCGGCTTTCTTCGAGGGCATTGCCCGCGAGGGTTTCGAAATGTGGCGTTACCAGCGGAACCTGAACGGGGTCAACGAGGGGTTGAACGTCACGATGCACTTATCGCATGTGGGGGCCTGCACGGGCCGCGACCACTTTTCCGGCTGGTCCTTGGACTGGATCAACATGGCCTTGGCGTATCTGCCTTACCTGCATCGCTTCTACGCGCCGGCGGACGCCCGGGCGGCTTTCGTCGCGGTCCGGGACTTGGCCGCTCATTATGGTGGCCACATCATCGGCATCCCGCGGGACAATGTGCCCATTCTGGAGAAGCAGGACGGTTCGGGGCCGCTCTGGGATCAGTACTCGGAGTGGGAGCCGGTGACCGGATATCGCCAGGCGCCGGGGGCGCAGCAGGCGATCCTGGCGATGGGGTGCACGGCGTCGTTGGGCGGCGAGGCATTCGACATTTTGGCGGGCGAAGGCCGAGCGGTGGACGTGTTGATCGTCAATGGCCTGCCGTTGCCGGATCAGGTGCTGGAGAACCTGTTGCAGAAATATCCGGCGGGTCTGGTGACCATCGAGGACGGTCTGATCGGCTGTGCCCGTTCGGGACTGCGAGGTTTTGCGAGCGTGGTGGCCCACACGGCCGCCGGAACGGGGGTCCCGCTGGGGCATGTCGGGATCAGCGATCCCCGGATCGCCCCCAGCGTCGGTTTTCAAGAAACCTGGGAACACTTCGGGATCACCACGGAGAGTCTGATCGAAGCCCTGCGTTGCCTCTAG
>SLEY01000115.1 GCA_007124535.1 Planctomycetaceae bacterium | reverse complement strand
TCCGGGCGAGCGTCCAGGAAGTTCGCACAGCGGACGATATCCGCCGCTCGGATCGCCGCCACGCTGCGGCCGATCTGCACGCCCAGAAAGGCAATGGAATTGGTCACCCGCCCCAACTCGCCGGTGCCCGACAGATCGGGGGCCAGCACGGCGTACCCCTGCCGGACCCACTGCTCGATTTCGCCGCCGGCGCCCGCCTCCGCCGCCTTGCCCTCCGGGTGCAGGTAGATCAAAGCCGGATGCGAGTCGCCTTCGTCCGGTACCATCAGCAGCAGCGGCAGGATCAAATTGCCTTCGCCCGGAATCACATACTTCTCCACCGCGTACCCGCTTCGCTGATAGCGGCCCCGGAAGATCGGTTCGGCGTCGCCCTCGGGCGCCAGGTATCCGGAGATCGCTTCGGCCGCCCCAATCGCCTTGTCCAAGTGGCCGCCCAGATCGGCTTCTCGAGCTTGCTCCAATTCTGCGATCCGTGCAGCCGCCTCCTGCCGGTTCAGCGAGAACACGGTCTCGCCGCCCAGCGAACTGATCAGCTGGCCGCTGGGCGTGATCGTCAACTCCTCCTCGGTCAACAATTCCTGGTCTTCGTAACCCGGGTCGCCGGGCAAATCCAGATGCTCCTGGAAGAAGGCATAGGTCGCTTCGTTGTTCTTCGCGGTGAAACCGTGCCGGTAATCATCTTCGGCCAGCAGCAAATGCGATTCCGCATCCAGAGCGCGGAACGCCTCGCCGGCTTCGGCCACCACCTCACGCGTGCCTTGAATGCTGAAAAAGTCGCGGGTGGTGGCCACCACCAGGGTCGGTTTCGGGGCCCGTGCGGTCAGGAAATCGCCGTGATCGATCCCGCTGGCCACCCCGCGGTTGAAGTTCTGTTCGGCATCCTGCGGGCCGATCGAAGCGAACAGCCAGCCCAAACCCGTGATGTAGCAAGCGGGCGATGCCGCGGCCACCCGATCGTCCAGCGCCGCAATGTAGCTGGTCTGCGTGCCCCCGCCCGACAGGCCCGTCACCCCGATCCGCTGCGGATCCACTTCGGGACGCGAAACCAGATAATCGATGGCCCGGATCCCGTCCCAGGTGAAATAGCGAGCCGCACAGCTGCCGGTCAGGAACGCCTGGATCCCCAAATACGAATGCTCGGCCGTCGCCCCGCCGATCACCGATCGGCCTCGCTCCGGATCGTAATACTGCAGCCGTTCGCCCTGGCCGATCGGGTCCATGGCGAACACGATGAACCCCTGGTTCACCAGATTCAACAGGAAGTGCTGGTAATTCGCCCCGCGGAACGCGATCCCCGTATGACCGATCACGTTCAAAATCGCCGGCGCCCGCTCCTGACGCTCGTCCGGCAGGAACAGGCATCCGGTCACATAGAATTCCGGCTGGGATTCGAAGACGATCTTCTCCACCCGGTAACCGTCCTTCTGCAACACGCCCCGGACCTGGGGATTCAGCGGGGTGCGTTCCGGAAACGGGCCCACGATGCGGTCCAGGGTCTCGCGGATCTCCCGCTGGCGCCCCCGCCAATCCTCGGCCGTCTCCAACGCCCGCAGCCTCTCCTGACGCCGAGCCAAATGCTCGAATGCCAAACCGTTCAGATGCAGTTGCAGACGATTCGACGCGTCGGACCATTCCACCCAACGCCCGAGGACCGCCAGATCCTCATCCTGCGCGCACACGACCGGCGGAGTCCCCAGAACCAGCAGCAGGCACGCCAAGCCCGCTGCCAGGATCGCCCACCCCGCACTCCGGCGGCCATTTGCCCCCCATAACGATTTCCGGATCATGACACCACTCCTGTAAACGGTTGAAAGGACAGAACATTGGGAAAACGGTCAGGGCTTCAAAAACCATTCCATGAACCGATACATCTGCTCGTTCGACTCGGGCGTCGGGCTGTGGCCGGGACGATTGGTCATCGCCACCCGGTTGGTGTAGCCCAATAAACGGTTCACCGCCACGGTGTGGTTCAATGCTTTCCAGCGTTCGGGCGGATCTTCGGAACCCCCGGAGACCAGGAACGGGCGGGGGGCCATCAACGCATGCAACTCGTGCAGGTCATAACCCTCGGCAATCAGCCGTTGGTACAAGCCCGTCCGCGGGTTCTCTTCGCTGGGCACCCCGCGCCGGCGAAACTCCGGACCCTCATAACCCAAATACCACGGCTCCCAGTAATTCACATTCGGCCGCCGTTCGTCGAACACGATGCCCCCGTCCGACCAGGCGGCGCAGGCAAAGCGGTCGTACAGACACGAGGCGAACATGGCCCACTTGCCCCCATACGAATGGCCCACAATCCCGATCCGCTCCGCATCCACCCCCGGGTGTTGGGCCAGCACGTGAAAAGCGTTCGCCGCACCGTAGGCCAAGGCGGACAGCGGTTGGATCTCCGCCGACTGGCGATCAGGATAGTACAGCGAGGCTCCGATCCCGATCGACAGGGCCACGAAACCGCGGTGGGCCAGTTGGTAAGCGAAATCGCGATTCTCTCCCTTCAGACCGATCCCCGTCTCCGGTTCGTAAAAGACCACCACCACACCCGGCCGCGGACCCTCGGTATCGGGGACCAGCAGGTAACCGGTCGTCGGATGGTCGGGAGCCAGTGCGAAACGCACGGTGTGCTGCATGAAGTTCTCGCGCCGCTCGGAAGCCAGTTGTTCGACATCCGGTTCTTCGATCACCGGGGGCCAGGGCCCCATCATTTCGTGCCACCGCTGGCGGATCTCCTGGCGGCGTTCGGTCCACTGCTCGGCCGTCTGCACCGTCCGCCCGTCGTAGAATTCGAGGGGCGAGCGATAGTCGCCGAATTCGCCCGCCAATTCCGCGGGCGGCTCGAAAAACGGGGCGAGTTGCTCCCACAGCGCGTCCTGCGGACCCGATTCCCCGGCGAAAATCGGCTCCCCGGGTGGGTTGAACCCCATCAAAATTACCATCAGTAAGAGCGGAAATGGCGGGAAGAGACGTGGCATGTGGCACCTGCAGGCTCGGAGAGAGTTTTCCAATGACACCGATTCCAATCCCCTCAGCCTACCGAGCCGGGAGGGCCGGAACAAGTCACGGGTCCGCTTCGGGCCGTCCGGCGAGGTCGCGAGCGGAGCCGGCCGAAAAAAAGCCGGTCCGGCCTGAATAACGGAACTCCTGGCGGCCAACCGGGTTTGATACGGGTAGACGGTGCAAGCCTTCGTGCGAACTGGGGGCCGCGGGCGCTGTGTTGTGGCAGCGCCCGGCCTCTCGGCTTGTCGTTTTCCACTTTCTAGGAGTTCACAGATGAAGCGATTTGCGATGATGACAGTGGTTTTGGCCCTGTCAATGATGGTGGCGGGTCAGGCTCTGGCGCAGGGACAACGAGGAGGGCAGCGGGA
>SLEY01000583.1 GCA_007124535.1 Planctomycetaceae bacterium | reverse complement strand
GGGAATCCGGGGGTGCTGACCCATCGGTCGGGGTGGTCTTCCGGGGACACGATCAGGGCTTCGACGCCCTCTTCCAGCAGTTCCAATCCGGGGGGGCCCAGCACGCTCAGGGCCGTGGCCCAGATGTCGGCCTGGAGTGCCGTGGGGGCCAGGACCGTGACGGATCGGGCGCCGTCGGCAGGCCGGCTGTGGCGGGGATCGATGATGTGGCTGAACCGCTGGCCGCCGATTTCGACGTATCGGGCGTAATCCCCGCTGGTCGCCACCGCGCCGACATCCAACTCGAAACTCGTGATTTCGGAGGGCATGTCGGGATGCTGGACATCCACGTGCCAGTAGCGGCCGTTGGGTGGTTGACCGAAGCCCGCCATGTCCCCCCCCACTTCGACCAGTCCGCCACGGACGCCCGCCGCCTGCATGGCCTGGATCGCCGCGTCGATCGCAAAACCTTTGGCGATCCCCCCGAGATCCACGCGGAGCTGAGCCGAGCGTTTGACGGCCCCGGCTTCCGTCAACTCCAGAGCTTGCCAATTCGAAGCCGCCTGGCTGGCCGCACGTTGCTCGGGCGTCGGCAACTGCTGCTGACGCCCCGCTTCACGCCATAGCTCGATTTGCGGAAGGCAGGTCACGTCAAAAGCCCCCCCGGTGAGTTGGTATGCCGAGGATGCTTCGGCCAATACCCTGCGGGTCGGCTCCGACAACTCCACTTCCTGGTCCGCCGGCGCCGCGTTCAGCTGGGAAAGTTCCGAATGGTCCAACCAAACACTCATCTTCGCTTCGATCCGCCGCAACGCCGCCTCCGCACCTCGCAAAGCGGCATCGGCACGGCCCAATTGATGGGGCCCGATCACCACCAACAGCCGGCATTGCGTGCCCATCACTCCCGCCGGTGTATGACTCGCCACCAGCGAGGTATTCGAACGTTCCTCCGCGATCCGCCACTGGCTGATCACGACCAGCATGACGAGCATTACCACAAGGATGGTGCCGAAACGGGGCATCAGACAACTCCGTTATCCTAAAGGACCCCTGCGTCCATAAAGTCGGGAGTCGATTGGGAGCGAATCGCGTTCTGGGTTGGCAAGCGAACTCCGGAAACGACCACCGACGGTTCCCACTTAATTGTTGCGCGTTGGGCGGGCACTTGAAAAGACCCGCGCGGGCTGTCCGGATGCCGATTCCGGCTGGAAAGGGGACCGAGTTGGTCGGTTCCCGAGCCTTGCGCATCGGTGGGCTCTGCCGATGCGTCCGCAGGCCCAGCAGCGTCCCCGAAACGACACAACGGGATCGGGAGGGCTCCCCCGGAGTCGCCTTGGATGCCGAACGCCTCCCAGGGGCGACCAGCGGACTCCTCCGTGGTTCTGCGTCCGGCGGGCAGGGAACGATCGCTCCGGGCAGGCTGAGTGGGAGGTGCTGACACTGTGTCCGCAACCAGCATGAAGGCGCCATTCGGCTTCCGGGGCAGGCCCGCCAACTGGTGCGCGAGCGAGGCGATCACGCGCAGCCAAGGACCGTGGCCGCTGGCCCACATTAGCAGTCCGTGCGGTTCTTGGTTGCTCATTCGGGCCGAGTGCGATGATGGCGGCCGAGAGGCGCCGCTGAAGGTATACACTCCGGCGCAGACCATCGCAGCGTCCGTCGCTCGCCATCGTCCCACGCGGCCGTCCTGCCGTCCCGCGAGCGGGCACCCCGTTTCCAATCGAGGTCCGGGTTGCGCCGCTTAATCGTAACGACCGCGTTGACCAGTCCGCGACGAGTCAACTTCATGATGCGTCCAAGAACTTCAGGGCCTCACTGGTTGCCTTGACGACATGATGTGTAGCGCGAATGGGCCTTCGACTCCGGGCCTCCGATGACCACTCGCCATGACGCGATCACCGATGTTGCCTTCCAGTGTGAACAGACCTTGGGCAGGATCCGACAGGTACCAAGATTTCGGAACTCAATGCCATTCAGGGCGGGGGAGCTATCCCCCTACCTTTCATCCTCACTACCTTTCTGTGTAGGCTTCAAACAGCGACTTCGGCGATACCGCCCTATACGATGGCTGCAACACTCGATACCTGCGTTGTTTTGATCAGTCCAAGCGTGGTGTCGAGAATGTCGCGCGACAGCTGAAAGACGAGCTGTTTGCCTGGCTTAGCGACCCCCTCGACGAAGAGGCCAAGCGGGCCATCGATAAAAGCCGTACCGCGCGAGTCGCGGGAACGTGGAAGTCGACGTTCACCTGGGATCCACTTCACGATCAGGATCCCGGTGAATCATCGGATCGGATCGAAATCACGCAAGACGGAGTCGACATTTTGGGCACGTCTGTCAAAGGGGAATACCAGTGTCGTTTCCGCGGGCGACTGCGTGGCGAGTACGTACTGGGCGGGTGGGAAGGGCGGAAACTCCCCTTGTTCGGCGTGTTTCAGGTGAAAATCGACATCGACATGGGCGATAGGGTCTCTCCGTTTCGGCAATCGCCCAGCTCCGGTATGGAAGCCACCAGTACCCTTTGCTTTGTGTCGAGTCCGGGCGTGGCGGGACCGCTTCGCACGATCGGCCGCAGGTGTTGATTTCTGCAGGCCTCCACGGAGATGAACCGGCCGGCGTCATTGCGGCCGTCGATTTCCTGTGCAAGATCGCCCCCGCTTTGACGGACCGATTCCGTTTCGTCGTTTTCCCGTGTGAATCCGAGCGGATACGAGGCGAACACCCTGGAGACGATCAACGGCGTGAATCTGAATCGATCGTTCGGCGTCGACGCGACCGAGGACGAAATCGCCGCCATCGAGTCCTGGTTAAACCACGCCGATCGCTGGTTCCGCGCGACTTTCGACCTTCACGAAGCTCCCCCTTACTACCGGGGCGAAGGCTTTATCCAAAAGGACAACCCCCCGGGCACGTATCTCTACGAGACGGTCTCCGACGACTCGATGCGCATTGGTCATGCGATGATCGCCGCTCTTCCGGAGAGTGTCGGGGTATGTCGTTGGCCGACGATCTATCAGGACACGAACGATGCCGGCGTCATTGCCTATCCCGGAGCATGCCATAACCCCTTCTATGCGGAGAAGACGTCGTTTGATGCGTACCTGAACGGTCCCTATACCAGCCACTCGTTTACCACGGAAACGCCCACGTTTTGGGGGTTCGAGAAACGCGTCCAAACGCATCTGACGTATCTCCGCTCGGCCCTTCAATTGATCCGTGCCGAGGAACCGGCGTCGGTCACGCCGAGCGCTCGCGGTGGCGCATCGGTTGGGGGCGTTTCGGCGGCCACGGCACAAGCTTCCCGATATCCCTGCAACCAACGGAAGCTCTCCTTGTCTTCGATCTGCCTGCCTTTGCGTTTCGTCTGCTTGCCTCGCTCTCCAAGC
>SLEY01000524.1 GCA_007124535.1 Planctomycetaceae bacterium | reverse complement strand
TTCTCCTGGCCTGTTATTCGGAGCATTCTCGCTCATAAGCAACTCTCTGGCTCGCTCAAGTTTTCGGGATGGGGCTCGCATGGGTTGGGCCGCAGGGTTTGTTTCAGGTTGGATACCATTGATTTCCCTCAACGGTCTACGGGACGGCCCGCCAAGCGGAGGACCAGGAGCAGAATCAGGCCGCCGGTCATATAGCTGAGCCAGAGCGGGGTGCCGAGAAAGGCGGTTGCCAAGTCGCCGGTCACCAAGCCGACCGTGGCGACCAAGAGGGCGTAGGGGGCCTGCGTCCGCACATGGTCCATGTGATCGCAGGCCGAGGCCATGGAACTCATCACGGTCGTATCGGAAATGGGCGAACAGTGATCGCCGAAGACGGCCCCGGCCAATACCGAGCTGATGCTGCCCAGGAGGATCGTGTAGCCGGTATCAAAGCCTTCGGCGCCGCCCATCGCGACGGCTAAGGGGACCACCAACGGAGTCAGGATGGCCATCGTGCCCCATGAGGTGCCGGTCGCAAACGACATCCCCATGGCAGTGATGAACACCGACGCCGGCAGCAGCGGTGGGGGCAAGCGGTCGCTGAGTAGCCGGCTCAAGTAATCGGCCGTTCCCAAGACATCCGTCACTTCGCTGATCGACCAGGCCAGGATCAGGATCACCATGGCCAGGATCATGGCACGCAAGCCGCCCAGCCAGGCGGCGAGTGCTTCATTGGGGGTCAGGATGCGTTGGCTGACGGCCAACGCGATGGCGACCAGACACCCGGCTAACGAACCCCACATCAGTACATGAAAGGGATTCGCCGCCCCGATCACATCGTAGATGTCCGCGCCGGGAGGGGCGGCACTGCGGCCGCTGAGATACAAACCACCGAGCACCACACCGATCACCGTTAGGATGGGGGCCGCGGCATTGATCCAGCGCGGCGGAGCCCCTTCGGCCGGGTCCATCGCGCCCCCCGAGGTATCCGCCAGCAGCAGGGCCCCCGGACGCGATACACCGCCCCCCGCACGCGCCCGCCGTTCCGCCTGTCGCATGGGACCAAAGTCCCGGCCGGTCCCCACCACCAAAGCCACCATGATCAGACTGAGGATCGGGTAGAACATGTAGGGAACGGCGCGGAGATAAATGACAAAGGGGTTCACCTCGGTCAACAGGGCCACCACGCCGGGGTCGGTATTCGCTTGGTTGGCAACCGTGGCCAGCGAGTCGCCGATCAGCGAGATCAGGAAGCCGGCCCACGTCGATACGAAGGCCAGGGTGACCACCGGGGCCGCGGTCGAATCCACAATATAGGCCAGCTTCTCGCGCGAAATCCGCAGACGGTCGGTCAGGGGGCGCATCGTATTGCCCACGATCAATGTGTTGGCGAAATCATCAAAGAAAATCGCCCCCCCGCTGCAAAACGTGGCGCCCAACGCACGCCGCGGCGTCGTCGCCAGCGGGCCCACCGCACGGACGATCCCCTGCGTCCCGCCACAACGGCTCATGACTCCGACCATTCCCCCCAAAAGCATCGAAAAAATCACGATCGCGGCATTCGCCTCATTCCCCAGCGCCGGAGCGATGAAATGGTCCATCGTTCGCCATAAAGCGATCAGCGGGTCCAGGCCAAAGTAAAGAAAGGCCCCCAGAAAAACGCCCGTAAACAACGACGTCACGACTTCGCGCAGCACGAAAGCCAAGGCGATGGCTACCAGGGGTGGCAGCAGACTGGTCCAACCCGGCAGGACCGGCGGCGTCTCCAGGAGCATCTCCGCCGCGTACTCGCCGCTGAGGGTCAAAGTCAGCGGGAGGGCCGTTGCCGTTTCGATCCGCAGATTCTCCAGGGTTCGCTCCTCGCCACCCGCAAGAGCGCCTTCCGCAAGTTCGCGCCCCGCGGCGTCGGTCACACGATACGGCAGGGGCGCCGCTGCCGGATCCGCGCGAAGCGTCAGACGAAACGGCAATCCGCGCAGGATCACATGCGGCATTTGCACCTGGATCGCTGGCCCCGTGTGGTCACCGCGGGTAGGACGCTCGGTACCCGAGGCCCCGGTTCCCAGCAGGACTCCGATCAGCAGGCATTGCAAAGGAATAACAGACATGGTACTCGTGGTCTGTCCGAGAATCATTTGAACCTTCCTCTGACCTTGCTTTTGGGTGGTTTTGCAATCGGTTATTTCAGCGCGCAATGGTGCCTCCAGATTTTGAGAAAATTATGGCTCAGGCAGACCAGACTCCAATCTCTGCGGACTTTGGGCGGACCGCGCAGGAGAAACTGGCGGAAGCCGCGGCCCTGTTTGATTTGACCGAACACGGATTCCACGATGTGCTTTCGTTTGGCATAGCACGCGCGCCCCGCAGCAGTCCGCAGTTTGTGAGCCATGGCTTCCTGCACCGTCGAACCCCCGGAGGTGGCATTCGACGGTTTCCGGTAACGATTGATGATGCTTCTGGCGACCAACGGCAATATTAGGGTCGAACCCTTGGCGTTCCGTCAACTCCCGGATTTCCGCCCGCAACCGCGCCAATTCCTTCTCCATGTATCCATAGCTCATCGCTTTGTGCCGGGAAGCGTTGGCTTTGAACTTGGAGCCATCCAAGGCGACATTACCGAGTTTCACCATCCCTGCTTGACCGGCCAGGCGCAGCACCTCCACAAACAAGTCGTGGAAGGTGTCCAAATGGATCTTGCGAAAGTCACTGATCGTGCGGAAGTCGGGTGCCTCCGCGGCCACGATTGCCATGAAGGCCAGATTGCGCTCACAGGCCGCTGCAATTTTGCGGCTGGAATAAACCCCTACGCAGTAGGGGTAGACTAACAGCGTGCACATCATGGCCACGTCGAAAGGCGTGGCCCCGCGGGTCTCCTGTTCATAGTTCACATGGAGGGAGGACAGATCCATACGAGGAATGGTTTCCAAGAGGAAGAACATCAAATCATCTTCGGGAAGCACTTCCGCGGGCGTCACCGGCCACTCAGCGTATTCTGCTGGATTCCATTCACGAAACTTCTTCCGGGATTCCATTCTCATTCACCTCCGTAGCGAATACCTCTCCAATTCCGCCGTCATTTGGAGTAGAATGATACCCGATCTTGAGAAAACTATAAAGAAAAAATAGGCAACATGGGAAGACGGACCCGAATTTTTCCCGGCCAGACTCCTAGCGCCCCAAATCACAAGCCGTAGTGCATTTGGATCGGACGATCGCAGAACTGCAAAAGCGAGCGAAAGAAGGTTGGCCATGAGCAATCCGCATGACTTCCTTGGGCAATACCCCTCCACCCGGCTTCGCCGAAATCGCCGCGATGACTGGTCACGGCGACTGGTCCGGGAAACCCATTTGTGCGTGGACGATCTGATCTGGCCGGTGTTCGTCCAGG
>SLEY01000415.1 GCA_007124535.1 Planctomycetaceae bacterium | reverse complement strand
TCCCCGAAGGCTACTCGGCTCATTGGGTCCGTCTGGTCGCGGACGCCGACGTGACTGCTACGGCCCAGTTCCACTATGCCCCGTAAACCCGCACAATCGCTTTTGGGTGGATACCGGGGGGGAGGTTAGGCAACCCGCAGCGATGTGGCCGGTCTCTGACCGAGCCACTCGGCCGACCGCAGGTAGCCCCTACCGCGGGAGACCTGCGGTCGGCGGCTTCGGCGGGGTCGGAGACCCTCGCCGAGCGCGGTAGATTATTTCCTGAGGGTTGCCTTGGGCGACTTGGGGAATGCAATCATCCAAACTGCTCGGCGCTCCGCTCTCCTTTCTCGATATGATACTCCGGCCTTCCGGGATCCGCCAGGATCCCAGGGACGGGGTGCGGTTCGTGTTCCGGTGGTCGATCCATCCCCGGGGGGACTCCCTCGGTGAGAATTTTGAACCAGGGGTCAGGAACCAGGAACCACCAAGCACCAACCTACCGCCTACCACCTACCACCTACCGACGGATCCACCGACGCACCGACGCACTGACCACCGGCCACCTCTTTTCTCCGATTGCCGAGTGCGATGTCAGTACGCGCCCTGTTTCGGTGAGGCGGAAAGGGAGGAAAAACTGCGGGTGAGGGCCGGGGTTTGCCCGATGGTCCGCGATGCTCCGGGAAGCGTCAGGGCAACCGGTCGTGGGTGGCCGTGATGGCCCGCGATGCTCGGGGAGATTCCACGGCAGCGGCTCCCGGGTGACCCTGTTGGCCCCCGATGCTCCGACGGCTTCGGAATTTCCGTCCGCCGGTGCTTGGCAGTGCGGAGACGATTCCACATGGCGTTCCCTTATCCGGCGAACTTCAAACGTGCCTGGCGCTCCCGCGTGACCGGTCGGCGACGGCGAGGCGGAGGCGGTGAAGATCTTTTGGGGCGCCGATGATGACAACGTCACCGGGAGCCGTCGTTTTTTCGGACTGCTGGGCGTGATCCTGGCCGTCCATGCCGGGTTCGCGACGTTGTTGGCCATGGCCCCGCGGTGGGAAGGGACCTTGGGTCAGAAGAAGCTGAGCCCGCTTGCCCGGGCGGGCGTTCACCCGTTCCACGGAGGTACGGCGCTTGTATAAACGTTCGAACTTTTTCGTCGCCCGCGGGAAGGCAGGAAAACGACGCAGATCGATTTCCCTCGGCACCCGCACCGTCAGCCCGTACTGCTTCCCCGCATTGAAAAGTTTCGACATCGGACACTCCCAGCCTTCGTGCCGAGCGGCGCACCGATACTTCAAAGTCCCCCTTTGGGGTTATTGACCCTGCTGTTCTTCGCTCGTGGCGCGGGACTTCTTTTTGCGACGTGCGTTCAGGCTGGTTGCGTCACCGGCCGTCTCTCGGCCCAAGTCAGGCACCACCGATCCCAGACGCTGGATCATCGCATCGAAGATCGCGTGCAGGTGTGTCAGGTGCGGTTCCTGGCCGAGTCGTTCCAAAAACCGGGAGAGATTCCATTTCTCGGGCACGTCTTCTTCCGACTCGATGCCGATCAGTTTCCGCAGCGATTCATTGCGTCGCAGTTCCGCGAGACACGCTTCGATTGTCTGTCTTCCAGTTCATCGCAGGCAAAGAGCGGCTTGGTGGCGGCGATGCGCAGGGCGTCTTCCTCCGTGACAGGGGGCAATCATGGCCGGTCCCCGATGGGCCAGATTGTACTACTACGCACTGATATCCAATCGGTTGGTCTCGTGGTCGAAAAGTCGCGAAAAAAATCCTTTTTTGGCCACCAAGCTGCAAAATTCTAGGGATTCTCGACCGGCTTTGCGGGGAAGCCGATTTTCGCGCCTCATTCAAATCCTTAAAAAGAAAGCAATTCCGTACAACGCAACCGGCTCCTCGAGCTGTTGCGTGGAGTTGCGAAAAACCGAGTTTCTTGATAAACTCTCATAAAGCGTGGGGTGTTTCTCGTCGTGCGGAAGCATTTCTCGTCGTGCGGAAGCATTTCTCGTTTGTCGCTGTCGTTCGCCAAGTGTCGCGTTCCAAGTCATCATGATGTGAGGAAGTGATACCATGTATTACCCAAGACGTCGGGGATGCCGGACCACGGTTACCCCTCGTTCGGCGTTTACGCTGGTCGAGTTGTTGGTGGTGATTGCCATCATCGGGATTTTGGTGGCTCTGTTGCTGCCAGCCATCCAGGCGGCTCGCGAAGCGGCTCGCCGCTCGCAGTGCACGAACAATCTGCGGCAGTTGGGCATGGCCATGCACAACTACCACGACATCCATTCCCAATTCCCCTTGCCCGGCATGATCGACAGCAGCTTGGGCTGGACTTACTCGATCCTGCCCCAAATCGAGCAGGAACCGCTGTTCAACCTGATCAGCGGCAACGCCTACAGCCACACGCATCCCGATCGGCGGGAAGCTTCGGACACCCGGATCAGTGCCTACATCTGCCCCAGTGCGGCCAGCGAGGAACAGCGGTCCGGTTTCCATAACGAAGAGTGGGAAGGCCGGCGGAATTACACGGTGCATTACTACGGCATCCTGGGACCTTTGGGAACCAACGTCGCGATGGGCGAGCCGTATCGCTGCCGCAATCTCAACCAAACCTTTGGTGGCGAGTGCGAGCAGGGGATCCTCTGGCAGTGGGGTTCCAGGATGCGAGATGTCACGGATGGCTTGTCGAACACCTATCTGTTTGGCGAAGTTTCCTGGGATGACATGCCGTACCGGCGGATGTGGACCCGCAACAAGTATGGTGATTCCCGCGGCGTGTTGTACCTGACCTCCAAAATCGTGCAGCATCCTCTGAATTCTCGGAATTCGGACAGGTGGAACAGTGTGGCTTTTGGCAGCGAGCATCCTGGGGGCGCCAATTTCGCCATGGCCGACGGTTCGGTACGGTTTGTCCCGGACACGATTGACTTTAATGTCTATTTGGCCACCGCCAGCCGCAACGGGCACGAGCCGGAGTCGGGCATCCAGTAGACGCGGGAGGATTTTTCCCAATGGAGACGGCGTTCTTTCCCTTCTGCGGACGGGGGAAATAGGCCATGTGGGCGGAGAGCAGAAGAATGAAATCCATGCTGCAAATGGTTCGTTGGGGGATGGCCGGTTTGCTGTTGGCCGCCGCGTGCCTGGCCCTGGGCTGCGGTTCGGCGGGGCCGCCGGAGTATCACATCTCGGGGACCGTAACTCATGGGGGCGACCCCATACCCGCGGGTTCGGTCAGCCTGATTCCCGACGCCAGTCAGGGCAACAGCGGCCGGGCGGTCTCGATCGAGATCCGGGACGGCCAGTTCGACTCGCGCTGGCAGGGCACCGGCCATCAGGGCGGCGCCTTCCTGGTCCGGGTCACCGGTTTGGACGGCCGGCAGGACGACGAATTCTTTCCGAAGGGCGTCGC
>SLEY01000061.1 GCA_007124535.1 Planctomycetaceae bacterium | reverse complement strand
GCCCGGTCGAAATCGGCGCCCGGACCGTCGCGGTCTGCCTGCTGGGCAACATCGCCTACCTGCACGGCGAGGAACTCGACGGCAAGCCGCTGAAGTGGGACCCGGAGAAGTGGGAATTCGTAGACAACGGGGCCGCCAACCCGTGGCGCGACTATCCCTACCCGCGGCGTGAAGGCTATGAGTTACCGAAACATTGATTTCGACATATCCCCCATTGACCGGCGACAGTAGTCGATACGATGAACCTCGCCGCGAGCGAAAGGCGGCGGTCGCGGCGTGACTGAAAAGAACCCCGCCCCTTGTTCTGTGGCATCTCCTCGCTTCAAGGAACCGTCACGTTGTAGGCGAATAACCGATCGTCATATCGCAAGTACAGCCGGCCACCACACACCACGGGATGGGCCCAACTGGCTCCCGTCCCGCCGGGCGGTAGGCGAAATTGGCTGATCAACTCGAAACCGTCCGCCGACGCCCGCGCCAAACCCACCGTACGCCGCTCGCTGTATAAGTAAAGCAATCCGTCCGCATAGGTCAACGAACCGCGACCTACGCCCCGCTCCGCCCAACGCATCTCGCCGGTCTCCCAGTCCAAACCGATCCAGCGCGCGTTGTTCGACTGGTGAGCGGCGCCATACAAGAAACCATCGACCAGCAGAACGCCCCCGTGTTGGTTGTCCAAGTCGTCCGTCTCCCAAACGCGTTCGATCGCCACCTCGTCGCCCTGAACGTCGATTCGCAGCATCCGCGATCCGACCGTGCGGTAGCCCGTGCTGAAATACGCGTGCCCGTCCACGAAAATCGGCCGCGCTGCGTTGACGTCGTACGACGTCTGGTAGGGATCACGAAAAAGCACCCGCCCGGAATCCGCGTCCACCCCGATCGCCGCTTTGCCGGTCATGCTCAACAGGATCCGCAGGCCGTCGTGTTCGACCAAGATGGGCGAGGCATAACCGGCCCCGTCCCCCGTGCTTTCGGAAGCCCACACCCGTTCCCCGGTCATCTTGTCCAATGCAACCATCGTCGCTTCGCTGCCCCCGGGCATCGAAAATACATGCGGTCCCTCCACCAGCACGGATTCGGCCAGACCCCAAGTGGGTGGCTCTCCGCCAAATTCGGCCATCATGTCCTTGGTCCATAACCGCTCCCCCGTCCGCACGTCCAAACAGATCAGATTCCCATGCGGGCTCTGGTGGTACAAACGGTCTTCGTCAATAGTGGGGGTTCCTCGAGTTCCTTCGTACTCGCGGCTCCAAGCCGGTCCGTTATCCGCCTGCCAGCGAAGCGTGCCGTCCAGATCGAGGGCAGAGATCATCGTCAAGCCATCGATATTGCCCGCCGTAAAGATCAAACCGTGAGCCAACGTGACGCTGGAATACCCGTTTCCGATCCCTTCAGCCACCCAATCCAGGGGCGGACCATCATCCGGCCATTCCTGCAGCAAGCCCGTATCGCTGGACAGGTTCTCGCCATGCGGACCATGAAATCGAGGCCAAAAGGGCCCATCGGGATCCAGCGGAACTTCATCCAGGGGGACGTCCTCGACCGCCGGCTCAACGGCGGAAACGTCCTCGACCGCCGGCTCGGCCTCCAACGGATCCTCCGTTTCCGAATCCGCCGGTGTCTCCGCTGACGGCGTCTCCGCATCCATCGGGTCCACAACGGTCGGCCGCTCCTGCTCCGCAACCGGGGCGACCTCGACGTCCCCGGGGGTGCAGCCGACGGTCAAAGGCCAAGCAACCAACAACAAAACAAGCACAAACGGTCGGATCATCAGGGTCCTCCTGGAGGGATTCTGTTATCATTGCATTTCAAGAAAGACAGACCATCGAACCGCATTGTACCCATTCGTCCGCCTCGCGCGGACAGCCCCGCCGACGAAAAGGACACGCATCCATCTTGTGCGGAAAGTAACTTGCATGCTTGGTCATGATCCTTTAAAAATGAAGGATGGTCTCGAAACGACGTGCATTTCGGTGTTCGGATGTCCCTTGAAGGAGCTGGAATATGCCCAAGCGGTTTCTCGTTTTCGCGTGGATTGCCTTGACGTCATGTATTCTATGGATGCCGGGCAATGCGTTCCGTTCGGCGACGTTCGGTAACGAGCCGACTGCGGGCGCCGACCGGAGTCTCGCTTGGGCTGACCCGCAATTTTCCAGCCGTGCGTGGTACCAGCCGTTGCTGGACGCCTTGGCCGAAGATCCTGCAAGTGCCTCGGAAGTAACGCAACGTTTGGCGGATGACTACCCGGAAGACCGGCAGAAATTGGCGGCAATCGCTGACTGGATCTATCAGGATTTTGTACTGGAGCCGCAGCGCCCACATCCGGCGGATGAGGTGGTTGCCGATGCGTCCCATTTGGAGGGATCCTTTGCGGCGCTGAGTGATCGCCGCGTACCTGCCGACTCGGACGATCATTCGATCCCTCGCTTCACTTGGTGGGATCGGCTGGGGAGCGACGAGTGGGTTCAATACGATTTTCCCGAACCGCGACGGGTTACCGGTATCGAAGTTTATTGGTTCGACGATCGGCCTCGAGGCGGTCGCTGCCGCATCCCCGAATCGTGGGAATTGCTGTATCGTCGCGGTCGCCAGTGGAAGCCGGTCGAAACCGAGGATGCTTATGGTATCGAGCGGGATCAGTACAACCGGCTGCGTTTTCAGCCCGTGGAGACCACCGCCTTGCGTCTGGCGGTACGGTTGAGACCGAATTATTCCAGCGGCGTGTTGTCGTGGAATCTGTTCCCCGAGCAACCCGGTCGCGAGGAAGATCAGGAAGCGGCCGATTTCAGCTTGGCCGGCCGAGCGCGGCATCTGATTACCTCGCTCGCCGAGTCGTCGGTGCTGGCTCAGCCTCTGAAAGAACGTCTGGAGGCTTGGAACGCAGATCCCACCCCCGTCACCGATCGTCAATGGGCCGAGCTTTACTTGGATGCTGCCACCCGTCGGCGGGCCGCCCGTTTGGAACCGCATCGCCCGCTACTGCAACGCATCGTTTTTGCGAAGCACTTTCTGATGGGCGGATCGCATTACGCTTACACCGAGGGTCAGTCGGACGCCCAGAACGAGCGGCACTTTCAGCCCGGAAGTGCCCTCTGCCTCCTGGAACTCGAGGGACTCTTCGCTTCCGTGCGGAATCTTTTGGAAGACCCCGGCGGGGTGATCCGGGATCCGGATGTGTGCTATGACGGCCAGCGAGTCCTGTTCGCCTGGAAAAAATCCCTGGACGAGGACGACTACCATCTGCACGAATTGGACATGACCACCGGAGAGCGGCGAAAACTGACCGAGGGGCTCGGCTTTGCCGATTACGAAGCCGTTTACCTGCCTGATGGCAACCTGGTGTTCAACTCGACTCGTAGCGTCCAGACGGTCGACTGCTGGTGGACCGAAGTCAGCAATCTGTTCCTTGCCGATGGTGACGGGCGGTTCATGCGCCAAGTCGGTTTTGACCAGGTGCATACCAATTTTCCCACCGTAACTTGCGATGGGCGCGTCGTCTACACCCGTTGGGACTATAATGATCGCGGCCAAATCTACCCCCAGGGCTTGTTTCATATGAACCCCGATGGGACTGCCCAACGGGCCTTGTATGGCAACAACTCGTACTTTCCCACCACCCTGATCCACGCCCGGAGCATTCCCGGCACCAACAAATACGTGGCTATTTTCACGGGCCACCACACCACACAGAAAGGCTGGCTAGGCATCGTCGATCCGAGTCGCGGTCGTGAAGAGAATCAGGGCGCCCAGCTGATCGCCCCCATCCGGCGGACAACTCCCGACCGGATCGACCGCTACGGGCAATCGGGAGACCAGTTCTTGTACCCGTATCCGTTGAGTGAGCGGGAGTTCTTGGTCAGTTTTCAACCGGAGGGGGAGGGGACGTTCGGTATTTACTATATCGATGAGGACGGTCGGCGTGAGTTGCTGGCTCGTGATCCGTCGATCCACAGCAACCGGCCGATCCCCTTGCGGCCCCGTCCGCGTCCGACGCCGCAGCCCAGCATGGTGGACTATACCCAAGAGACAGGCGCGGTATTTATCAGTGACATCTACCGGGGGCTGGGTTTGCCGGGGATCGAGCGGGGGACGGTTCATTCGTTGCGAGTGATCGCGTTGGAGTATCGCGCGGCGGGTGTGGGCGAGAATCGCAACAGTGGCCCGGCAGGCGGAGCCCTGGTCAGCACCCCGATTTCGATCCAGGGGGCTTGGGATGTGAAACGCGTGTTGGGCACGGCGCCCGTTTACGAAGATGGCTCGGCCGCGTTTGAAGTCCCGGCGCGGACCCCGATTTATTTTCAGGCGGTCGATGCCCGGGGACACAAGGTTCAGACGATGCGGAGTTGGACCACGCTGATGCCGGGTGAAGTGCAATCGTGCGTGGGTTGCCACGATCACAAGAATACGACGGCGTCTCCCGGGGGGATAACCGAAGCCGCCTTGGCCGGTCCCCATTCGTTGGACCCCTTTTACGGGCCCCCGCGCGGGTTCAGTTTTATCCAGGAAATCCAGCCGATTTTGGATGAAAACTGCGTCGTCTGCCATCACTTGGACTCGGCGCCACCCTATTTCAGCGATCATCGCGCCCCGCGGGGACCGTGGGAGCGAGAGGAGCCGGACCAAACGATACCGGCCTTCAGCCTCCGCGGCCATCAGCAATTGGACGAAAGAGCCCAGCGCAAGTGGAGTGACTCGTACCGCGCGCTGGCGCATCGTCGCGTTGCAAACTGGGTGAATCCCCAGTCGGCTCCCCCCGTGCTCCCGCCTTACGCAGCCGGCGCTTCGCAGAGCCCGTTGATCGCCATGCTGGAACAAGGCGAGCATTTCGGGGTTCAGCTGGACCGCGAAGCGATGGATAAACTCGCGATGTGGATGGATCTTCTCGTGCCCTATGCGGGTGATTACACCGAGGCGATGGCCCCCGAAGGCTTGCCAAAATACCTACACTTCTTGGAGAAGCGGCAACGGTGGTTGGCGCAAGAGGCCCAGAATATGGCCGACTACATCCAGCATCGGAACTTGACCGCTGAACCGCAAAGCGAGACCATCGAATGAGTCGTGGTCGCTGGCATGCTCCTTTCCCATTCGGAGACGTGGAATGACCTGTTCCCATTTGAAACAGCTCTTTGATCTGTGCATCGAGCAGGAACTGAAAATCGGCAGTGGCGATCTGGTGCGCATTGTCTGTACCCAGTGCGGCGAGCAAGAGGTCTGCCCGTCCGTGCTGATGGAGGAATACGAGGCACAGCACCCGGACGAACTGGATGCCGACGCTGACAGCGGACCGAGCGCCTAGCTCGGCGGTTCCGGTTCTCCCCATCAATAGGTCAGTTTCGAATACCACGCTCAGGAGTCTGGCGATGAAACCAGATATCTCCCGATGTTTGTGCTTGGTGCTTGTGATTACGAGCCTCGTTTGTGGGGGGCTCGGTTTGGCGGACGAACCGGCGCGGAATGAAACGGCGATTCGGGAAGTGCGGGAAGGCACGCGTTCGGTGGCTCATGCCGCCTGGTGGGGCTATTGTGCGGAGGAGGCGACGGAAGCCCTGCAGGCCGCCATCGATTCGGGCGCCCGCAAAGTGGTTGTCGAAAAGATGCCCGGGCCCTGGATCGTCGACCAGATCCGACTGGCCGACAACCAGGAAGTGTTCTTCGAGCCGGGCGTGGTTGTCGAGGCCAAGCGAGGGGCCTTTCGGGGCCGGACGGATTCCCTGTTCACCGCCTGGAACCGGACGAATGTCAAGCTGACCGGCTATGACGCCACGCTGCGCATGCACCGCGACGACTACGACGGTCCGGACTATGAAAAGGCGGAATGGCGGCATGGGCTCAGTTTTCGCGGCTGCACGGACGTGATCGTCCAGGGCTTGACCCTGATGGAATCCGGCGGCGATGGGATCTATTTGGGAGCGGGGCGGAACCGGCAGACGAACCGGAACGTGATCATCCGCGATGTGGTCTGTGACCGGAACTACCGCCAGGGGATCAGCGTGATCACGGCGGAGAACCTGCTGATCGAAAACTGTGTGCTGAAGAACACGGCGGGCACCGCGCCGGCGGCGGGGATCGACTTCGAACCCAATCACGCCTCCGAACGTCTGGTCAACTGTGTGATGCGGAACTGCGTGATCGAAGACAATCACGGGTTGGGCATCCATCTGTACTTGCGGCCATTGAATGCCACGTCCGAGCCGGTTTCCATCCGCATCGAGAACTGCGTGATCCGGGGTACCAATGCCACTTCGGCCAGTGTGATCACCAGTTGCGGGCCGGAAGGCCCGGTCCAGGGTCTGATCGAGTTCGTCAACTGCCGTTTCCTGGACGAGGGTCGGGCCGGCATTCGAATCGGCTCCAAACCACCCAGCGGACTTCAGTTGCGGTTTGTCGATTGCACGATCGCCGATCCTTCGCCCGAACCGGAGCTGTCCGCTCCCATCCGGTTCAGTACGCGGCCGGGCGATTTGGAAACCACCGGCGGGGTGGAGTTTGAGAATCTGATGGTGCATGAGCAGGTCGAGCGGCCCTTGATGGTCTTTAGCGACCCGATCGGGATGAACCTGGGAGAGATCACCGGAACGGTCACGGTCGGGCGCCGGGGGGAGCGTACGGAGTATTTGCTGGATCGGGAAGTGATCGACACATGGATTCCTTTTGACCAAGTGCTGGAGATCCCGGTCGTGGAGTGGGAAGCGCAGGCTTTGGAGCCGGTAACGGGCGAACCGGCGGAAGTACGGATGCCCCACCATCGGGTTCGGATAACCGCCGTCTACTTACTAGCGGCGAGGGCCGGTGACCAGGTACGATTGCGCTTCCGGCATCAGGCCGTGGGGCGTCATCCAGGCGAGCCCATGCCGGTGCGGGCGATCCGCCCGACGGGCAAGGAATTCGAATCCATCGCGGTGAAGCTGGGCGAGGAAGCCGAATACGTCTTTACGGCGGATGCGAGCGGGTTGTTTGCGGTCCATTGTGAACCGGGGCGGCACACCGTGCAGCTACTGGAGTCCAGTCATCCGGTCGCGATTGGGGGTCGCGAAAGCCTGATCCGGTTGCTCAGCACCGTCGGCGACTTTTTCTTCTGGGTACCCGCTGGGGTCGAACAGTTCGGGATGCGATTCCAGGGCGAGGGGGATGGCGAACGGTTTTCCGTGACGGTTCGCGATGCGGATGGCCAGATCCGATGGCAACAGGCCAACATCGGTTACCCTGAATCGTTGACGGTCCAACGCGAACCCACCGCGAATGGCGAGATTTGGCAGTTGCAAATCGAGCGGCCCGAGATCGGGATCTTGGAGGACATCCACATCGTGCTCCGTGGGCTTCCCTCCCTGCTGGCCCTGCAGCCCGAGGGACTGGTGCGACCCACCGACTGAAGCCGAATTCCGGGAAATTCGGCGACATTCGGCACGAGGGGCGACTTCGAACTCCCGTGCCGCGGCCGCCGTTCACGACTTTTTGGAGGTCTTGGCAAACACCAGACCGATTTCGCGCCGCACGCGCTGACTGCCACAATGCGGGCACTTCACCCGCTGCGATCGGTCGTGCTCCTGAAAAGTTTGCCAGATCGTGAATTCCTTCTTGCACGCCTCACAATGATACTCGTAATCGGGCATGGGGCTGTTCCTTTCGACGAACCACCGATCAGAATCGACCAATACCGGTTCTCTCATTCTTTCCCGACATGGGTGGCAAGTCCAGCCGGTGCCCGTTTTTAGGGGGTTCGATGAGGGAACCTCGATCAACGGTTTTTTCGGGGGAGGCTGATCAGGGCAAATAGATGTCCAAGAGGGTGGTTTTGCCTTGCGGTTGCCATTCTACCGCGTCGGCATGCGCTGGCAGCAACACGACCTCGCCGGCGGCGATCCGTGGGGGCGTCTGGGGTGCATTGGATTTCAGGGCGCCGTTCAGGACGACCAGCAAGTGGAAGCGACCGTCATGTCCGAGGGGGGTTGGCTGGTGGAGTTGCCGCCGCTCCAAGACGAAGTGCTCGCATGTTACCAATCGTTCGACGTCCGCTGCGTTGTTGGCGGTTGCCTTATCCGGGCGTTGCGGCTGTACGGGTCCGGCTTGGTAATCGATGACAGCCAGCGCCTGGTCCGGATGCAAGGGCCGGGGTTGTCCGTTGGGTCCCAGCCGGTCCCAATCGTACAACCGATAGGTGGTATCGCTGGTCTGCTGGATTTCGGCGACGATCAAACCGGCCCCCAGGGCGTGGACCGTTCCTGCGGGAATGAAGACGCAGTCCCCCACCTGAGGTTGGAATCGATGCAGGCAGGCTGCGGTTTCGCCCGCCGCAATCCGCGTCGCCAATTCGGCTCGATCCATCGGATACTTCAGCCCTGCGTAGATCCAGCTGTCCGAGTCCGCATGCAGGATCACCCAGGCCTCGGTTTTTCCTCGACCCGGGGGTTCGTTTTGGGCAGCTTGATCATCGTTCGGGTGGACTTGGACTGACAGGTTGCGATGGCAATCCAGGAATTTCAGCAGCAAGGGGAACTGGTTTTGGGGGGCGTGGACGCCGAACAATTCCCGGCCGCATTCCGCGACCAAGGTCTTGAGGGGGGCGCCGGCCCAAGGGCCATTGCGGACGATGCTCTGGTCCGCCCCATGATCCACGATCTCCCAGCTTTCGGCGTAATCTTCCTCGCAACCAATCGCCTTGCCGAGAACCGTGCCAAGTCGCCTGCCTCCCCAGAGGTATCTGCGGAACTGGGGCTGGAACTGAAGGGGGTACATGGGCGGCATGGCGAATCTCCCGGGTTGGCATCTATCGTGACAGATTGGACGTCGGGTGCAAGGGCCGGTTGGTTGAACCGCCTTGCCGGGTGTGCTATGATTTCGGGACCGGTTGAGTTTACGGGTGCGGCCAGTTCTCAACCGACCCAGCTGGTGCGGCAGCTTCCTACCGTAGGCGCCTACCTTCCCCTGCTCGCCGCGAGCGGACTCCTTGCAGTGTCGTTGAATGCGGGTTGCGCGAAGGTGGATCGGCGTGTTGGCGATACGGCCCGAACGATGTGCAGGGCGGTTTCTGTTTAAGGCTCGGACCCATGGTCAAGCAACCGGATGATGATCTATTTGCCGCCTCGACAATGACGTTCGGGGAGCATATTGAAGAGCTGCGCGGGTGTTTATCACGTTCCCTGTTCGGGCTGATGATCGGTTTCATTGTCGGTCTGTTTGTTGCCGGACAGGTAGTGGATTGGATCCAGCGTCCGCTGAAGAACGCTTTGCAGGAGCATTACATTGGCAAGGCGATCGGAGAACTGGACACCGCCTACCGGGACGAGGAGGAGGGTCTTTCTCCGGAAGTCGAACGTTTTGTCAACGAGAAGCGGTTCGTATTCGAGGAAATCTACATTGAAACGGCCGAACTGGACCGCGTGGGGGAGCTACTTACTGGCTACCATCAGGGAGATATGCCCGAAGAAGGGGAACCCGTTCCGGCGGCCGCTACGGATGAGTTGCCGCAGGAAGAAGGAGATGCCGAGGAGGCTCCGGCGGCTTCGGCCAACGAGCGTGAGACGGACGCGGAGAACGATGCGACGGAACGGTCCCCTGAGTCAGCGGAGCCGGTGAATCCGCCGCGTTCACGTGCTGAGCAGGCTGCCGAGGCAACAATTTTGGGGGATCCCATTCCGGCGCCCTATCCCGTATTGATCAAGGCGCGTGTCTGGCGGCCCATCGACACCATGGTCCGCTCGCTGAATCCGCAGGAAGCGTTCATGATCTGGTTGAAGGCGGCCTTGGTCGCCGGGCTGGTGCTGTCCAGCCCCTACATCTTCTGGCAAATCTGGATGTTCGTCGCGGCCGGCTTGTACCCCCACGAGAAGAATTACGTTCATATCTACTTGCCGTTCAGTATCGGTCTGTTCCTGACCGGAGCCGCCACGGCCTTCTTTTTCGTGTTCCAGCACGTGCTGCGGTTCCTGTTCGGTTTCAACCGCATGATGAACATCGATCCCGATCCGCGGATCAGCGAATGGCTCAGTTTCGTACTGTTTCTTCCCTTGGGGTTCGGGATCGCCTTTCAGCTGCCGCTGGTCATGCTGTTCCTGCAGCGGATCGGCATGTTCACGATTCAAGCCTATTTGAGTAAGTGGCGGGTAGCCGTGTTGGTGATCTTTACGATCGCCATGCTGCTGACGCCAGCGGATCCGGTCAGCATGCTCTTGATGGCCATGCCCTTGACGGGGCTGTACTTCCTGGGGATTGCCCTTTGCCACTGGATGCCGCGGAATCGCAGCCCGTTTGGGGAGGGATACGATCCGTAGACGTCGGCACCTGTGTTTGGTGCGTGATTCAGGAAGGTTCCGTGTTCCCCCCCGTAGACTGGATATTCCTGGCCGACGTAGTTAAGCATCTGCCAAGAAATCACAGTCGCACTGCTCGGCGCGGGTCTCTGACCCCGCCGAAACCGCGCGGCGGGGTGGCTCGGTCAGAGACCGGCCACAGCGCGGTCGGCCGGGTGGCTCGGTCAGAGACCGGCCACAGCGCAGGTCAGAGACCGACCACAGCGTGGCGGGAACCGGGACAGCTGCGACGAACGCGACCGTAATTTCTTGGCAGATGCTAAATGGCTTCGGGTCCCCGTTCGCCGGTTCGGATCCGGATGCAGTCTTCCAGGGGCAGGACAAAGATTTTACCGTCCCCGATCTCGCCTTGTTCCCCCGAGCGGCCCCCGGCGATGATGGCGTCGATGGTGGGTTGGACAAACTCTTCATTCACGGCGATTTGCAGTTGGACCTTGCGGAGCAGATTGACGGTCAATTCACGCCCGCGATAGATTTCCGTCTGGCCCTTCTGGCGGCCGAATCCCTGACAATCCATCACGGTCAGGCGGACCACTTCGACATGATTCAAAGCCTCTTTGACGGCTTCCAGCTTGGCGGGTTGGATGATGGCGATGATCATTTTCATGGGATGGGCGTCTCCGGGCGTTAAGCGTCTGGGAACAATCTAGCGACCGGGGGGCGGGGCGACAAGGGTGATGCGGCGAGATGGGCGGGAAAGTTTGACGGCGAGGGCGAGAAAGGAACCGAGGATACCCCGACCGGAGCGGACGAGGCGGCCGTCCGCTCACGGTCTTCGGGGCATCCTTCTGGTTCCGTACGGGCCCCGTTCGTTACGCCCTCCCCGACGCCGGGGCACTCAAGCCCTGATAGGTGTCCTGGGCCATGGGCGGCGGGTAACCGTGCATGCCGTGTTCCGTGATGTCCAGCCCCGCCATTTCGTCCTCCGGTGACACGCGGAGTAGTCCGAACAGCCGAAGCACCAGGAACAGCAGCAGCATGGTGAAGAACGCCCAGGCCACGATCACAAACGTTCCGAACGCTTGCACGCCTACATATCCCATCCGGTCCAGACCTTCGGGGATATTCACCCCCAAGAGGCCAGTCGCGAGACCACCCCAAATTCCGCACAAACCATGTACGGGGAAAGCGCCTACGGGATCATCGATCCGCAATTTATCGAGGGCTATCACCCCCAGGACCACCAGCACCCCGGCGACGCCACCGATGATCAGGGCGCCCACTTGGGTCACCTGGTCGCAGTTGGCGGTGATTCCGACTAACCCGGCCAGCGCCCCGTTCAAGGCCATCGTCACATCCGGCTTGGCGAACAGGAGCCAAGCGACGATCATGGCGGCCACGGCGCCAGTGGCTGCGGCGATGGTCGTGGTCAGGGCGATGAAGGTGGTCGCCTCGGCGTCCGCCGTTCCGAAGTAGACCAGTTGGCTGCCCGGGTTGAATCCGTACCAGCCGATCCAAAGGATGAAGACGCCCAAGCCGGCGAAGGCGATATTGTGGCCGGGAATCGGGACCGAACGCCCTTTCACAAACCGGCCGATCCGGGGGCCGAGCACCATCGCCCCGGCCAGACCGGCGAAACCGCCAACGGCATGGACCACCACGGAACCCGCAAAGTCCTGGAACCCCATCTGATCAAGAAAACCTTCGCCCCACTTCCACATCCCGCTGATCGGATAGATCAATCCGGTCAAGAATGCGCTGTACGTCAGATACGCTCCGAACCGCATCCGGCCTGCGACGGCGCCCGAAACGATCGTCGCCGCGGTGGCGGCAAAGGCGACTTGAAACAAAAAGTCCGCGGCACTGCTGTAAAGCACCGCCCCGTCGTCATCCCGATTGACTTCCTCCACGTCTCGGCTGACAAAGGAACCGCCAAAACCAAACACCCCATTCCAATTGTCCTCGCCGGGATACATCAGACCAAAGCCGAGGAACAGGAACAGGAGCACGCCGATCGACAGGTCCATCACGTTCTTGAAGAGGATGTTGACCGTGTTTTTCGCGGAGTTCAGGCCCATTTCCAGCATGGCAAAGCCGGCCTGCATGAACAGCACCAGCACCGCACACACGAACATGATGAGCGTGTTGATCGTGTAGGCCGTCTGCTCCTCGAAGCTGAGTTCGCCACCGGACGTCCCCGCTGGAGGAT
>SLEY01000240.1 GCA_007124535.1 Planctomycetaceae bacterium | reverse complement strand
CGCTTCCTCCTGGACCGGATACGGTTCGTACGGGATCTGGTCGAAGTACCAGGCAGCCAGTTGGTCGCGCGAGGGACCATCGCCTTGCCCATCAGGCATATCTGAACACCAACAAAGGGGGGTGGATTTTGGAGACCGGTCCGGTACCGGCCGAGCGCCCCATCCTAATCCACACCGCCCCCCGCGAAAACCGGGCGAGACACGCGCCATGGGACCTCGGCGCCGCGTTTCGCTCGCCCCCATCTTTGCCCTCTTCCCCCCCCTTTCTTACCTCTGGCCGCCCACCGGTCCTGCACCGGTGGGAGCCCGGTTTGGAAACCACGCGCACCTCGTCCCCCATCCTTTTCTTCCTCCCTTTGGACCAACATTGCCCCCTCGCTGGCGTGAAATGCGACAGTGCGGTGGCGGGGACCGGCTTAGTTGCCAAACCTCGCCGCCACCGGTGCAGGACCGGTGGGGGGCGATAGTGCGGTGGCGGAATGGGAACAAGAACGGGATCAAACCAATTGGCCTTGACCCGCACAAATCGAACACGCCACTCCCGGACCCTTATTTTTCCAAAGCGCGGTCCAGGCGGTCCTGCAGCTCCTCCGGCTCCTCCAATCCGACGGAGATGCGTACCAGGTGGGGGGAGACGCCGCAGTCGGCGGCCCAGTCGAGTTCTTCGTAGTGGGCCAGCAGGGTGAAGGGACAGGCCAGGCTGAAGATGGTTCCCAGGTTGGGCCCTTTGCTGATTTCCAGGGCGTCATAGAAGCGGGGGGCGCGCCGGGGTGCGTCTTTCAGGAGCAGAGAGAACAGGCCGCCCCAGCCGCCGCCCGGACGCTGGAACGCGCGGTAGGTTTCGGGTCCGGAGTAGGGGGGATAGTAGACGGTTTCCACCGCCGGATGCGCGCTGCAGAAATCGCAAAGCTGCTCGGCCGTGCGGTTGATGCGTTTCATCCGTGCCGGGAAATCGGCCCCGTAGTCGGCCAGCAAGCGGGCTTCGGCCCCGCCCAAGTTGTCTTCGTATTCCGACTCCAGGGCGGCCAGCAACCGGTCGGCCAGGGCGCCGGCCGGGTTGATGATGGCGGCGCCGGCCAGCACGTCGCCCGCGCCGCTGAAGTACTTGGTCAAACTGGTGATCAGGACATCGGCGACCGGCCGCAGATCGAGATTGACGTAGCTTCCCAAAGTCTCATCGACGACCAGGGGGATCCCCTGCCGCCGGGCGGACGCCGCCAGGGCTTCCAGGTCCGGACTGACCAGCAGCGGATTGGAGGGGAACTCGCAGTAGATGGCGGCCGCCGGTTCCGTCCGCATTCGGGTTTCCAACTCCTGAACCGCCTCGGGACCGGGGCAGGGAAAGAAATGGGCGCCGCAGCCCAGATCCTGCTGCAGTTTGAGCGTGTCGACATAGGGGAAACCGAACTGGACCGTCTTGCGGCCCGGGAACAACCGCTGGATCGCCCGGTGGATGCCGTAGATCGCGCTCATGCCGGAGGCGAAGAGATAAACGTGGTCTGCCGGCAGGCCGGTCAGTTCGGCGATCTGCTTCCGAACCTCCCGTTTGGACTCGGGGGCTTCGATCGGGGGTTGGCCTTCCAGCAGCGCCTGGGCTTGCCGCGACCCGAAACCTTCGCCCGAATGCCGCCAGTGCTTGCGTGCGGCGCGGGCGGCTGGCTGCGGCAGGCAGATCACGAAGGGGCCCGAGTCGGACCAGGGGACGAGGCGGCCGTGCAGCCCGGTCCAACGGCGTAGGGAATCCAGGCAGCGTTGTGCCGCGGCCCGGGTCGGATAGACCTGGCAACACTCGTCGGGGCCCGCAAAACGCTGCTGGCATTCCGCGAACAGCCGCTCGTTCCAGGGATGCACGAAGAAGCGAGGGTAGCCGGTTTGCAAGCGGCGGAGCACCCGCGGCTCCGCACGCTCGTAGTCAATCACGTCCGCCCAGGTGGGCAGGCAGACGGACGTGGCATGGGCGGAGGGAGGCAACGGCTGCCCCAGATCCTCCGGTCGCCAACGCGGCTGGGCCAACAGGACGTGTCCCGCCAACGGGTGGAGCATGCGAGTCTCTCGAGTGCCGCAAATCGTCATGGATAGGCCAGCAGGAGTCAATTGACGCGGCCCGGCGGGCGCACCCCGGTCCCTTGAACGTTGGTGCGGCTGTCGCCCAGTTCCTGCCTGGCTCGATCGGCATGCGCCTTCAGTCGCTGGACGACCTCGGGATAGGTCGAACTCAAGTCGATCTGCTGGCTCAGGTCATTCTGCAGATCGAACAGGGCCAGGGGCGTCTTGCGCTGGGTGTAACGGCCGGGCTGGCCATCCGCACCGTCCTCGACCAGATACCGATAGGCATGGGGGAAATGCAGTTTCCAGGGCCCCGCCCGCACGGCCTGCAGTTCGCGGCCCCAGTAGAAGAAGTAGGCGTCTTGCGGCGAGCGGGCATCGGGATCGCCGGCCAGCAGGGGCCAGATGTCCTGCCCGTCGATCGGATGCTCGGGCAACGCGGCCCCGGCCAGGGCGGCGAGGGTGGGCAGCAGATCGATGGTCATCGCCGGTTCGTGGCAGACGGCTCCGGCCGGGATCCGGCCCGTCCAGCGGGCCAGGAAGGGTACGCGGTGGCCGCCGTCCCAAGTGGTCCCCTTGCCCTCGCGCAAGGGACCCGCGGAACCGGCATGGTTGCCGTAGCTCAACCAGGGGCCATTGTCCGACGTGAAGAGGACCAGCGTGTGTTCCTCCAATTCCAACTCTTCCAGCGTGCGGAGGATTTCGCCGACCGACCAGTCGATCTCCATGATCACATCGCCATACAACCCCTGTTCGGAAGCCCCGCGAAAACGGTCGGAGACGTACAGCGGGACGTGCGGCATGGGGTGGGCCAGGTAAACGAAGAACGGCTGGTCCGCGTGGCGGCGGATAAAGTCGACCGCCCGCTCCGTGAATTCCGTCGTGAAACGCTCCTGGTCCTCGGGCGTCACGGCCGCGTTGACCACTTCTTCGTTCTCGAACAAGGGCAGATCCGGAAAGGCATCGGGCCGCTGGGGGTGCAGGGGCCACATGTCGTTGGAATAGGGAATCCCATAGAACTCGTCAAACCCGTGCCGCGTGGGCAGGAAGCGATCCTGCAACCCCAGATGCCATTTGCCGTAAATGGCCGTGGCATAACCGACTTCGCGGAGCATGCCGGCCAGGGTGGTCTCGCCGTCGCTAATGCCAATATTGGAGCGGGGGCCCAGGGCCCCCAGCATGCCGATGCGGTTGGGATAGCAGCCGGTCAGCAGGGCGGCTCGCGAGGCGGTACATACGGCTTGCGCCACGTAGAAGTCGGTAAAGCGGATGCCGTCGGCGGCCATCTGGTCCAGGTGGGGCGTGGTAAAGCCTTGGGCGCCATACACGCCCACATCGGCATAGCCTTG
>SLEY01000465.1 GCA_007124535.1 Planctomycetaceae bacterium | reverse complement strand
TGATCTACCCGTAGCGATGTGGCCGGTCTCTGACCGAGCCACTCGGCCGACCTATCGGCCGCCGAGCAAACCGGATTCTCGAAGTACCTCCCCGCAGCCAGAAATGTCAATACGATGAAACAAGTCATCCGGCTCCGCAAACACGTCCCCAGCGGCACCATCATCCTGCAACGGGCCGAACAACAGAACGCCCTCTCCCGGTGGATGATGCTCCAGTTGAAACAGGCCTTTCGCGATATGCATCAGGAAAAACGGGTTCGGGCCGTGATCCTGACCGGCGCCGGTGACACGTTCTGTTCCGGCATCGACCTGTTGGAACTGCAGGAGACCAGCCGGCAAGAGGACGCCGAGCAGCAATGGCACGAGGACGCCGTGCAATACCAGGAACTGCTGGAGACCATGCTGTTGTTTCCCAAGCCGATCATCGCCGCCGTCAACGGACCGGCCCTGGGAGCCGGGGCGGGACTGGTGCTGGCCTCGGACATCGTGGTTGCCGCGCCCGAGGGCGAATTCGGCGTGCCGGAGCCTCGCCGCGGGCTGGTGGCCGGGCTCGTCGCCCCGCTTCTGGCTTACCGGATCGCAGCCGGACCCGCCGCCAATCTGCTGTTGACCGCCCGCACGATCGCCGCGGCCGAGGCCCACCGCTGGAATATCTACCACGAAGTGACCCCCCGCGATACGATCTGGGCCCGCGCCCACCAACTGGCCGAAACCTGCGCCGAATCGGCCCCGCAGTCCCTCCAATTGACCAAACGCATGTTGAACGAAACGATTGGCGAACAACTGGAGACCCTCATGTCCGCCGGCGCCGCCGCCACCGCCACCGCCCGGACCACCGAAGCGGCTCGCGAAGGCGTCGACGCCTTCCTGGAACAACGAGAACCCCACTGGCCCTGAACCCGGCCCCCCTCCGCCAGCTCTTCCCAGGCACTGCTCCAAGAAAAATGTCGACCGTAGCCGCGGCGTTTCCTATGATTGTGCCGAAAGAGAACGCATTCTGCAAATCACCTCAGGAGCTTGGCGCGATGGAACAACCGATGTCCCCTCATCCTACCCGGCAGGAAACGCCCGATGTCAGCGCGGGACGCGAGGATCGCTCCGGGGCGAAACGGGGACGCCCCAGGCCCTTGGTGGTCGTGGCACTCGTATTGGCGGCAGCAGGCTTGATCTGGCAGTCCGCCCGGCCGGTCGATACCACACCCCCTACCGCCAGTTATCGGGACGAATTGCCCGACCAACCCCTGTTTGCCGAAGATGAGACGCAGGTCACGTTCGTCTTGCGCGACGAGCAGGGCAAAATCCCCACATTCTTCCTGTTTACCGAAAAGGAGCAGGCCACCACCGCCCTGGCAATCAACACCTTCCGCCGCACGCCCGAACCGCGCGGTGTCGAACTCCGTTTCGAGGCGATTCGCTTCCTCCAGGACGAAGACGAACCCGACAAACTCTGGGTGCGAGCGGTCGGAATCGCCAACGAGACCGATGGGAAGACCCCCATTTCCCGCGACCGGTTGGAGAGCGGCGAACCGTTGGACCTGCTCTTTCACGACGAGATCCAGGTGCGATTCGTGGCCCACGTCGTCTACGAAATCCGGATGACGATCCAGTATCTTCCACAAACCCAACGACTGCAACTGACGAACACCTCAGGGAGCATCTCCTGGAAAATGCTGGGCTCCGAAGACTACGACCAGACGCATCTCGAGTCCACGATCGTGGGGCGCAAGGCCGAATACGCCGAGAAACCGTTGGTCCGGTTCTAACCCCAGGGTTCCTGTTCCGGCGGGACGATGACAAAGGCCGCCGCCACCTCGGCCGGTATCCGCCGCGGCACCCGGTGCTGCAAACCGAAAAACGCAAAATCGGTTTCGGCCACCGCCAGCAGCGACTCGTCCGCCGGACGCACAATCTTGTACTTGCGCCGCGAACGAACTTTGCGAAAATCGGCCACCCAGGTAAAAACCACGAGCTGGTCCGCCTCATACGCCGGCTTGAGGTATTCGATCTGGTGCGATCGCACCACCCATCCGGAGCCGTTTTCGCGATAACGTTGCGCCGTCCAGCCTTGGGCGTCCGAGTGAGCGACCGCGGCCTCCTGCATCCAACGAAGGTACTCCAGATTGTTAACGTGCCCCTGGCCGTCGATGGCCGAGGCGGGCACCGAAAATCGGTGCTCAAAAACTGCCGGCATAACAAACGAACCTCGATCTCAGAAAAACCACCCCGGAAATCGGAGGGATCTGGTGTACTCAATCTTTCCCGATTTTCACCCAGTTGCTCCGCAAGGCGCCGCCTCTTGCTCCCCGGCACGGGGCCCCACTTCTTAGGAATGCGGCTACCGGGCTCCCCGTTCATCTGCGTCAGCTTTGCCAGCCTCACACGTTCGGATCGGAACGCCGTTTTTCCAAAAAAACTGCTTTCCAGGTTGCCTAACCCGAAAAAACAACCCATGTTTCCCAAGATGCACGTGTGGCTGGAAACTCGGCCGCAGGCGGCAGGATCGCCCAACAACCCGCAGCGCTACGCTCGCGGGTTTCCCTCGAAGCGCAGTTGACTCCTGGGACGATTGACACCGTGATATGCGTGGACGGGGAGCGAGCCGCGGGGTTTCTTCCCCGCGGCTCGTGTTTTTTGACCGTCCGCGAGGTGGGGTCAGTCGGCTTCCAACCGGCGGACATGCAGGTTGCGGAAGTGAATCTCACCCCCCTCGGATTGCAGGCCAATGGGGCCGCAGAGGACTTCCACTTCGTGGGCTTCATTGACCAGTTCGCCATTGACCACAACCGTCAGTTTGCCACCCTGCAGCGTGATGTCATAGCAGTTCCACTCGCCCGGCTCCTTCTCGGCGTCTTTGATGTGGCCGACACCAATGAAATCACCCAAGGCCTCATGTTCTTTGATTTCCCGGAAACGCTCTTCGTCGCCGCTCAGTTCGAAACCGTAAAAGGCCCAGATATCGCCCGCCCGTCCGTGCATCAACTGGCACTCGACGCACCGCACGAGGAACGTGACGGGCTCGCCATCGATTCTCAGCAGGACGCCGCTGTTGCCCGGCTCGGTGCCCGGGGCCCAACGCCATTCGAGGGTCAAGTGCAAATGGTCAAAAGACTCCTTGGTCGACAGATAGCCGAACGGTTCGCCGGTGGTCTTCAGGATCCCGTCTTCGAGCGACCAGACGGCATCGCGTTCGACATCGGGATCGACGACGTGGAAATCCCAGCCCTCCAACCCCTCGGCAAGCAAGTCGATCGGCGGTTCCTGCTCGTCCGCCCCGTTCGCGGCCGGCTCGGCGGCCGTCGCCATCGTGAGCATCGTTCCGATCAGCAGCAAGCAACTGAACAAAGTGGCAAATCGCATGGTGTGTTTTCCTTCGAATCCAAAGGTGCCAAAACAGAAAGGGTCCC
>SLEY01000324.1 GCA_007124535.1 Planctomycetaceae bacterium | reverse complement strand
GCGAACAACTGGTGGGCCGTACCTCCGGCCGACGCCGTGGCCAATTCCAGCACCGGCTGATAACGCTCGTGACTGCCACAGTCCTCACGCCGCTGGAATTGCGTCCGATAAAAACGATTCGTCTGGCCGTTGTACACCAACGCCTCGCCCTCGCCCACCGGCATCCCATGCAACAACTTCAGAGCCTCCTGCGTCTGCCAGCCGCCGATCATCGCCGCGATGGTCGGCGTCGTAGGAACGTTGCCCTCCGCCACCTCCTCCACCCGCCCCGGAGGACAGCGGTAACGCAAGTTCATCAACCGGTAATCATTCTCCGTCATCGCGCATTCGTAACAGGCGCCCCGAGGAGGCGTAAAGACCTTGACCACCCCGTTCAGTTCCTGAATCCCCCCGTCGATCCAGGGTCGAGCCATCTTCCAGCAGCAGCGATTGACCCACCAACGGGCTTCGCGATTGTCCAAGCACCCGATCACGACATCCGCGCGGCGAAACCAGCCCAGACCCACTGCCGTCTGGACGTTGCCACAGACGGCCTGCACTCGGACATCCGGATTCAGCGCCCGCACGGCCGCGGCCGCGACCTCGGCCTTCGGCCGCCCCCGGTCCCCGGCACGGAACAGCACCGACCGCGACAAATTGGCCGTCTCCACGCGATCCAGGTCGACGATGTCCACCCGGCCGATCCCCACCAGGGCCAAGTTCTTCAAAACCTCGTTCCCCAACGCCCCGGCGCCCACCACCATCACCCGCGCCCCCGCCAAACGCGATTGATCCCACCACGAAATCAATCGCAATCGGGCATAGCGATCCTGATCGTCAATCCTCAGCCGCTGCTCGGCCATCCGCCTGCCTCACTGGTAGGTTCCCATCCGCACCCGAACAGGCGGGACTTTCGGGGTGTTGGTTGTTTCTGAAATGCGATTTCCGTCAAACTACCCGCCGAAAACATGCTTGGCAACCAGTGGATTTCCGGGCGAGGCGTAATCCGGGGTAACGCCGAACCCGCGCTGCTTTTCGAGAACTTTCAAGCGGCCGGCCAAACGCCTATACTATGCTGGCAAGCCAAGAAACCAAAGTAGCTTACGAGGTGAACGGACCCTTGAATCTTACGGAAATCGCCGGTTGGCTCCGGGAATCGGACCCCCGGCGCCTGGAAGCTCTGTGGCGGCGGGCGGACCGCGTGCGCCAGCAGAACGTCGGAGCGCAGGTTCATCTGCGCGGCTTGATCGAATTCTCGAACTACTGTGTCCGGCGGTGCGCCTACTGTGGATTGCGAGCCCCGAATCGGCGTATCGAGCGGTACCGGATGCCGCCCGACGAGATCTTGGAATGTGTGCATCAAGCGGTGGCCTTCGGCTACGGGACCGTCGTGCTGCAGTCGGGCGAGGATCTGGCCGTCACCACCGACGAGATTGCCAACCTGGTGCGGCGGATCAAGCGGGAAACCAATCTGGCGGTCACGCTCAGTCTGGGCGAACGGGCGGTGGACGAGTGGGCCGCTTGGCGCGAGGCGGGCGCCGACCGCTACCTGCTGCGATTCGAGACCTCGAATCGGGAATTGTACCACCGCCTGCACCCCCCCAGGAACGGGCGTGACTCCGATCGGATGGTCATGTTGAGTTCGTTGCGGCGGTTGGGGTACGAAGTGGGCAGTGGGGTGATGATCGGCATTCCCGGCCAAACCTATGACGATCTGGCACGCGATATCGCCTGGTTCGCCGAATTGGACTTGGACATGATCGGCGTCGGGCCCTACCTGGTGCATCCGGAAACCCCGCTAGCGGATGAGCGGGCGTATTTGCCGGCAGCTGGGGACGACCAGGTCGAGGCCAGCGAAGCGATGACCTACCGGGTCATTGCGCTGGCACGGCTGGTTTGTCCCCGCGCGAATGTGCCGGCCACGACGGCCCTGGCCACGTTGAACCGCCGAAACGGCCGCGAGCTGGGCCTGCAACGCGGCGCGAACGTGGTGATGCCGAATCTGACGCCCCCCCGTTATCGAGCGCTTTACGAAATCTACCCGGAAAAGGCCTGCCTGGCTGAAACCGCCTCCGCCTGCCACGGCTGCTTGGCCACCCGCATCCGCAACCTGAATCGCGAGATGGGACAAGGCCGAGGCGACTCACCCAACCGCGCCCGGCGGAAAGACTGACCGTCCTGGAAACCGGTGGACGCGGCCACCGGGCCGATCACGTTATCACAGAGCCACAGTAGAAGCGGCATCCTGCCGCTTAAACCGGTGCATTTGCCGACCGGTCACGTTATAACGGAGGAGGAATCCGTCGCGTCGATCCGAAGCTGGTAATTCCTGGGGGCGGACGCCGAGCGGGCCGCCCGGTTCGTTGTTCGTTGTCAGGGGGAGTTATGTCCGTTGTCAAGGCGTTCGTGGGTCTGGTAGCCGTCTGTGTGGGGGCCATTGGGATAGCACTTAGCGGGTTCGCGATCCAGTACCTCTGGATCGGTGTTCAGGAATTCGAGCGCCAGTTCCCCCCCGTTTTGGACCAAGTGCATGCGACTTTGGATTCGCTGCATCAGCAGGGCGAGGCGACCGGCAATTTGCTCCAAGGGATGCGGGACCACGTCGGCTTCATCAGCGACGCGGCTGAGGAGTTGGCGAATCTGAGCGAGACGCGACCGGCTCAGTCAACCTTGCTGGAGAATCTGGAACATGACATTCATCGCCGTCTGGAGCATACCGAAGAGTTTGTGGTCTCGATGCAAGAAACGCTCCGGACGCTGGGCGGCGCGTTGGGATTGTTGGATTCGATTCCCTTCTTTACACCCCGCATGAGTCCCGAGTCGCCCCATCGCGAACCGCCGTTGCGAGCCGTATCGCGAGCCTTGGAGGAGGCGGCGGATCAGTTGGAGCAGCTTTCGGGGATCATCGCTCGGATTCGTATCGAGGAAACCTTGGGGCCGCGGCAACTGGCTCAGGTCCGGGAGATCCTGGCACGGGTCGACAGCGAATTGCAGGAGGTGCAAGGCGAGATCGGGCGGCTTGCCGAACGGGTGGAGGGGACCCGCGGGCAACTGGCTCCCCTTCGCGAGCAGGTTCCGCGTTGGGTCCAGCAGGCGGGGCTCGTGTTGAGCGTTTTCTTTGTGTGTTTCGGTTTTTCGCAATTCGCCCTGGTCGTATGGGGGCTGCGTCCACTGTTGGCGGGGTGATCTCCTGGATAGGAACCTCCACCCGGAAGCCGATCCTGGAAACGTTGCCCGTGGAGACGGACGGCCGGACGTGGAATCATCGACCAGAACATCCCCCGTGCGATCCCATCTCCCGGACTGCGGCCGACCCTGCGCGGCCCGCAAAAAAAGTTCACGGAGATTTCTTGGCACCCCCTATTGCTTTTCCAGTTGGGGAACGTCACAAAGACCGCTGCACCGCCTTGTTCTGCGAAGCAAACGGTGCTGCAAG
>SLEY01000085.1 GCA_007124535.1 Planctomycetaceae bacterium | reverse complement strand
GGTCCGCACGGCCGCCTTGGACGATCGGGGATCGGTGTTCTACGACGGCTTCACGGTCGGTGCCGAGTGGATGTGGTAGTTCCCTGGCGGGGTCTAGCGAGCCAAGCGGTGATCGGTGGTGAAGGCCCAGCGGAAGCTGAGCAGGACTACCCCGAGCGTGCCCAGGGCGGTACTGGCGGCGATCAGGAACATGATCACCAACTGGTACCTCACCGCCTGAATCGGCTCGACCCCGGCCAGCAACTGGCCGGTCATCATTCCCGGCAGGCTGACGATGCCGGCGATCAGCATCGCGTTCAGGGTGGGGATCATGCCGGTCCGCACGGCTTCGCGAACCGGTTGCCGGGCCGCCTCCCACGACGTGGCTCCCAGCGCCAGCAGCATTTCGACTTGTGCCCGGTTGGCTTCCAGTTCACGGCCGAAACGGTCCAAGCCCAGCGAAACCCCGTTCAACGTGTTCCCCAGAATCATGCCCAGCAGGGGAATCGCGTACTGCGGGCGATACCAGGGTTGGACTTGGACAATCACCAGCAGGGCCAGCGCGGCTACCAACCAGGAGCTGGCCCAGATCGAGATCAGGCTGCTGATCCAGATGCCGCGGCGGCGGTACTCGGTCCGGCCCACCGCGATGATGCCGGCGACCCACGTCATCAACAGCCCCAGGGCCAAAACCGCTTGCCAGCGGTCGATGGCGAAGATCCAGTGCAGGACATAGCCGACCAACAGCAGCTGGACCGTCATTCGCACGGCAGCGACCAGCAGCCGCCCGGCCAAATCCAGGCGCAGCACGACGGAGATGATTCCGTTGATCACCACCAGCAGGGCGGCCAAGGCCAGTTGGCCGTACGTCAACTCCAGATAGCTATCGCCCATCGACCACCGCCGCCTCCCGCAATCTGCCGTCTGCCAATCGCAGCCCCCGATCGGCGATCCTCGCGACCTGATCGGCCGAGTGACTGACCCACAGGTAAGCCCGCTGGTCCGGGCAGGCGGCTTGCCAGCCGATCACCAGGTCTTCGATCGCTCGGGTCGTCGCCGGATCCAGGGCGGCCGTAGGCTCGTCCAGCAGCAGGATCGCCGGATCCAACTGCATCGCCCGCAGCAGGGCCACCACTTGCCGTTCGCCTCCCGAGAGTTCCCGTGCCGATTGTTCCCACAACCGCGGGTTCCATCCTGATTGTTCGAACCACGGTTCCAGGCGGCGCCGATCGAATTGCCGACCTTGGTGCACACGCAACTGGAACGGCTGCCGCAGATTCTCCTCGACCGTACCGGCCGAAAAGATGGGGGTCTGGTGCAGGTAGATCACGGCGGCGCGAAACGCGGGCACGCCGGCCCGTTCGACCCGCTTGCCCCGCCACAGCAATTGGCCTTCGTCGCAACCGATCAGCAGGGCCAGGGCGTGCAGCAGGACCGTCTTGCCGGCCCCGTTCGGGCCCAGCAGCGCCATCCGGGCCCCCGGTTCGATGGTCAGCTGCAGCTGCCGGAACAGCCATTCCTCGTGTCCTGGCAAGCGGCAGCCAAGATCTTGAGCCTGTAATCGCGGTGTCGTCTGTCCCGGTTCCATGTGGGCGCCCCCGCGGTCTCCTGACAGTCACCGGTTTCGAACGCGGATCGTGAATTCGACCGGCACGACCACCGTGGTCTCCACGGCCAGATTGCCCCGGCGCGCCGGCGAGAACGTCCAGCGCCGCACGGTCCGCAGGGCCGAGGCGTCCATTTCCGGGTAGCCGGACGAGCGGTGGAGGGCGGCCTCCGTCACCTGCCCGGTCCGCGCTATCGTCACTCGCACCTGCACCGTGCCCTCCACCCCCCGCAGCAGGAGTTGCTGGGGATAGGGGGGAAGTGGGCGGGTGAGAAAGGATGGAGGAACCTCCCGGCCGGAAGCCTCTTCCGAGACCACGGTCAGCGGCACTTCGGCGTCCGGCTCCGCGGCCCGGATCGGGCGGCGGACTGCCGACGCTTGCCGCCGGCCTGCCGATTCCGGCTCGGACAGCGGCGCGGGGTGCACCGCTCGTTCGGGCAAACGCTCGCTCGGGACCGCCGCGGTGTCCGCCGGGACCGGTTCGCGCACTTCGCGTGCCCGCTCGGCAATCCGCCCCGCCTCCGTGCGATTCTGACGATCCGGCGAGGTTTCGGCAGGTACGGGCGGCGGCGAGCGCTCCGGTTCGCGTGCTTCCGGGAACGGCTCGCTTTCCGCTGGCTCCGGGGCATCGTCCCGCTCCTCCGATTCGAGCGGCTCGGGAGCTTCACTGGCCGCCACCCAATGTACCTGGACCGACGTCAGGCCACTTTCCAGTTCGGCCAAGCGCGGCTCGACCGCCGTCGCCAAACCAATCCATTTCAGGGAAACGTGACCAGCCACACTGGCGGCTAAAACCAGCAGGAACAAACCGTTGGCTTGCAGATACCGTCGCGTTGCTTGCATCATTTTGGGCAAGGGGCACACCATCCTGGAGACCGCCAGGGCACTTTCGGGGGGCAATCACGGGAGTCGCCAACTCCCGGAACTTCAACCGATTTTTCCTTTCGCGTGCCTTTTGTCAAGACGCTTTGCGGTTGGTGGTTTGGCGGCGAAGCGACCGGCGAACTCCGGCGCCGGTCGGGATTTAAGGCGAAATGGATGGGGTGAGGGGATGCGGAACGTCCGTCGGGAATGGGGTTCCTTGCTTGCGATTGTGGGGTTGCCGGGGAGGACGGGTTGGTTTTCGTGGTCCGCTTTCGCAAAAAGGGGCTTGTCAGAGGACGGGCGAGACGTCTATACTATGGCTCAGTTGATCAACCTGAACCGTTGGCGGTATCGGCTTGCGGCCCATGAAGAAGGGCATTTCGAAGTTAGCCAGAGTGGCGGAATTGGCAGACGCGCTGGATTCAAAATCCAGTGCCCGTTAAGGGCGTGTCGGTTCGAGTCCGACCTCTGGTACTCGTTTGCTGATAGGGACTTGCGGCGGATCGTCGCAAGTCCTTTTTTTTATTCTTCGCAGGGGGCAGCTCCCCTTTTGTCCGGGGCTCCGTCGAGTTTATCCAGCGGGGGGTTGTGGCCGCGCGGTGGCGGCCGGGAGAATCAGGAACCCTGACCGCTCAAGCGGTCGTGCTGAACAGGAATTGTGATGGTGAGACGTCCTTTTATTGCCGGCAATTGGAAGATGAACACCGACCGCGCCCAGGCGGTCGAGTTGGTAGGTGCTTTGGCCGAAGCGATTGGCCGGGTCGAAGCGGTGGACGTAGCCGTTTGTCCTCCCAGTGTCTATCTGGAGGCCGTGGCGTCCAAGCTGGCCGATTCGGTGATCGGGGTCGGGGCCCAGAATATATACCACCAACCCAAGGGGGCCTTCACGGGCGAACTGAGCGCGGCCATGTTGCGGGATGTCGGTTGCAAGTACGTGATCCTGGGTCACAGCGAGCGCCGTCACATT